>CAYTVQ010000012.1:17812-20472 GCA_964441615.1 uncultured Caulobacterales bacterium
GCGCAGGGCGCTCTCGCCCACTCGTTTCCGCTGGCGAAAAAGCTGAGCTTCGACCTCGCCGGGACCGTCGGCTATGTCTTCGACGACGCCGGCGGCGCGGATTATCTTTATGGCAATGCGGGAGCAAATCTCTCTTTCGCCCTGTCCGAAGGCGCCTCCGCCTATGTCGGCCTCAGATATGGCGGATCGAACATTCCGGGCGGCTCCATCTACGATAATGGCATCCTCGGAACGACCGATCCGAGCGGTTTCTGGTGGGGCGTCGGTCTGACTGCGAGCTTCTGAAGAGCGGGCCCGGGCCCGCGTTCGGGTCGGAATGCTCTTTAAGCGGACGGATCGTGATGACGATGACGCGGCGCCAGAAAGGGTCTTGACGCCGCGCGCGGGTCTTGCCAGTTTGCCGCTGCAACTCATCAAGACCAGCTGAGGGAATGGCCCTTTGACGCTGGGGCAACCGCCGCCAAACGACCCGTTTGACGGAAAGGTGCCAAGTCCTTCGAAGCGGCGAGCCGCTTCGAGAGATGAGTCGGACGACGGCCGGACGCCGGACGATCCGATGGGTCTCCATGGACTGCTTGATGCGCGAGGGCGACGAGCAGGCGGAGACCGGGATGGTGATTGCAGCAAGACGAACGTGCGTGGCGGCGCCGTCGCATATCGATTTCTGCGTGCCGCTGGGTTCGTCCTTCACGCTCGATTCGGGTGAAATCCTCAGCCGCCCGGTCCTGCGGCTGCGAATTCATGGAGACGAAACCCTCGCGGCCGTCATTGTCGCTGGCGGCATATCCGCCGGGCGCCGCGCCGCGGATGCGGGATCCGACAGGGGCTGGTGGCGTGAGATCGTTGCTGAGGGCGGGCCGATTGATCCCGGACGGCTATGTGTAATCGCCTTCGACTTCCTTCCCAATCCTGACGAAACTGCGCGCACGATTTCAACGCAGGATCAGGCGCGCGCCCTCGCATTGGCGCTCGATCGTCTGAACATCAATCGCCTGCGCGCCTTCATAGGCGCCTCTTATGGCGGCATGGTCGGGCTTGCTTTCGCATCGCTGTTTCCTGGTCGGTTGCAGCGTGTCTGCGCGATATCTGCGGCTGACAGGCCGCATCCGGCGGCGACGGCGGTGCGCGGCGTGCAGCGCCGCATCGTCGAGTTCGCGGCGCGCTTTGGCGCTGCGGGCGAGGGCGTATCGCTTGCCCGACAGCTGGCGATGATCGGTTACCGAACGCCTGAGGAGTTCGAAGCGCGCTTCGATCACCGGCCGGGCGCGCGCGCCGGCGATCCCTATCCCGTATGCGAATATCTCATCGCGCGGGGCGAGGCCTTTGACATGCCGGCCTCGCGTTACGTGACGCTTTCCGATTCGATCGACCGTCATTCAATCGATGGGGCGGCGCTCGCCGTTCCGGGCCTGTTCATCGCAGTCAGCAGCGACCGTCTGGCGCCGAGCGCGGACATCCGCCGGCTGGCCGATGCGGCGCGCGGACGGTTCGTCGAAATCAGATCCGATTACGGACACGACGCCTTCCTGAAGGAAGCCGCCGTCATCGGCCCGCTGATCCGGAATTTCATCGAGGAAGCCTGAGACCATGACCCGGAGCCTACGTCCCGAGACTCTCGTCGCCGCCGCAGGCGTCGCCAAGGATCCGATCTTCAGATCGGCTGCGCCGCCGCTGTTTCTCTCCGCCACCTATGGCTGGCGCGATCCTGAGGAGAAGCCGGCGTTCGACTATTCCAGGTCGGGCAATCCGACCCGCGCCGAACTCGAGCGGGCGCTTGCCGACCTCGAAGGCGCGGAGCGCGGCGTCATTACGGCGACCGGCATGGCGGCGATCGATCTCGTGCTGGCCCTCGTCAATCCGGGCGATCTCGTGATCGCGCCGCATGACTGTTACGGCGGCACGTTCCGCCTGCTGACGGCGCGGGCGAAGCGCGGCCAGATCGACGTGATCTTCGTCAATCAGACGAACCCGGAAGAACTCGACGCGGCGTTGGCGAGGAAACCGAAGCTCGTTCTCATCGAAACGCCCAGCAATCCGCTCCTGCGCATCACCGACATCAGCGCCTGCGCGGCGGCCGCAAGGAAAGCGGGCGCCATCATCGTCGCCGACAATACGTTCCTGTCGCCGGCTCTCCAGAATCCGCTCGTGCTGGGCTGCGACATCGTGGTGCACTCGACGACCAAATTCATCAACGGCCATAGCGATGTCGTCGGCGGCGCGGTCCTTGCCCGAGACAAGGCGTTGGGCGATGAACTCGCATGGTGGGCCAACTGCACGGGCGTCACCGGCGCGCCGTTCGATTCCTATCTGACGCTCCGCGGCCTCAGAACGCTCTTTCCGCGCATCGCGCGCCAGCAGGAGACGGCGGCCGCAGTCGCCGACGCGCTCGCGGCCGACGATCGCGTCTCTCGAATCCATTTCCCCGGCCGCCCCGATCATCCGGGCCATGATATTGCGCGCCGCCAGCAGAAGGGCTTCGGATCGATGCTCAGCGTCGAGTTCAGGGGGGACGTCGATGCGCTTGAAACGCTGCGAGGATTGCGCCTGTTCACGGTCGCCGAATCTCTCGGCGGCTTCGAGAGCCTTGCCTGCGTGCCGGCCGCGATGACGCACGCCGCGATGGCGCCCGAGGCGCGAGCCGCGGCCGGCATCTCCGACCG
>CAYTVQ010000013.1:0-20286 GCA_964441615.1 uncultured Caulobacterales bacterium
AGGGTCTTTGGGACGAAAGCAAGGTCTATTTTGAGCGCGCCGTCCTGATCGATCCCTTGCGTCCGGGCCGGCGCCTCAAGGCCGCGGAGGCCAATTTCGCGACGCGCGATTTCGCCGGGGCGCTCCGGCAGATCGACGCCTCGCTCGCCTATTGGCCGGACGCTCCGGACAACATTCCCTTCCTCGCGAAGAAGGCCCTCATCTATCAGGCCATGGGGAGGCTGGACGACGCCGACGCGCTGCTGAAGGGGCTTGAAGCGCAGCCGGATGGAGATCTGGTTCAGCCCTTCGTCTATCAGGCCATATTGCGCCGACGATATGACGAAGCGGTTCCATTGCTCGAGGATCTGCTGAGGCGCGACGAAGCGGCGGGCTCGCCAGGCCGCGCCTCGATCGATCTCAATCTCAGCCTGGGGGACTTGCGACGGCTCAGGGGCGACGCCGCCGGCGCTTCGGTCAACTACCGGCGCGCGCTGGACGAGCTCCTTGGCGAATCGGCGAGGCAGCCAGACAGCGCCGACATCCAGTCCTATCTCGCTTTGGCCTATTGCGGCCTCGGCGACGGCGCGGCGGCCCGAAAATATGCGGCGCTCGCGGTAAAGACCGTCCCGGTCGAAAAAGACGCGCTCAGCGGCGCCTATTATCTTGATGTTCAGGCGCGGGTAGCGTCGAGGCTTGGAGACAGGGACGTTGCAATCGCGGCGATCGATCGGCTGATGACAATTCCCGCCTATCTGCCGCTGACCCCCGCCATTCTTCGCGGCGACCCCGATTTCGCCAATCTGCGGTCGGATGCGCGCTTCAACGCGCTGCTGACCGGGTCGTCGGGCGGATGAGGCGTCTGGCGACTCACATGCAAAGCTCGCCTTTTTGCGCCCCCGCCGCAAATCGCCTAAAGCAAATCGCCTAAAGGTGAGAAGCGCCGCTTGGATCGCGGATCAGGGCATGACTTTCGAGCAAATCTATTACATCAGCCAGACGGTCGCCGCCATCGTCATCGTCTTGACGCTTTTCGCGATCCTCTGGCAGGGCGTTCAGACGAACCGTATCGCGCGCTCGGAGATGACGCTGGCGAACTGGATGAAATCCGGCGAGACGCATTATTCGCTGGTCGATTCCCCCGAAAAGGCTGAGTTCATGCATCGCGCGCTCTACGGCGCGGCGCCTTTGTTGGAATCCGAGAAGCTTCGCTTCGGCAATCTGATGGGCCACGCCATCGGCGCGCATGAGGGCGCGTACATGCTGATGCGCCGAGGGTTCGTTGAGCCCGCCGCCTACGCCCGCGGCGAGGGGATCACGCGCCTCTACATGCAGAGCCCGCGCGTGCGCAAATGGTGGCGCCAGCGCCGGGACTACGGCTACGATCCGGGGTTCCGCGCGCTGATCGACAAGATCTCGGCGGAGTGCGAGGCGGCGGCCGTAATGACTGCGCAATCCGGCGCGCCTGCGCCCGCCACACAGGAAACGCCGGCGTGATCCCCCCCGAGAAAATCGACGCCCTGATCGCCCGCTTCGACAGGATCGAGGCCCAGATGTCCTCCGTCACCAGGGGCGAGGAGATCGTGCGCCTGTCGAAAGAGCATGGCGAGCTGAAGCCTGTCGCCGACAAGGCGCGCGAACTCGCTTCGATCCGTAGGCAGATGATAGAGCTCAGAGAGCTCGCCGAAGGCGGCGACGCCGACATGGCGGCGATGGCCCGCGAGGAGTTGCAGGAGCTCAAGGAGAAGGCGCCGAAGGTCGAGCAGGATCTGCAAATTATGCTGCTGCCGAAGGACAGGGCCGACGACCGGCCTGTCATTCTGGAGGTCAGGGCCGGCACAGGCGGCGATGAAGCGGCAATCTTTGCCGGCGATCTCTTCCGGATGTATCAGCGCTACGCGCAGCTGCAGGGCTGGAAGGTCGAGATTCTGTCCGCTTCGGAGGCCGATCTCGGCGGCTTCAAGGAGATCCAGGCGTCGATCGCGGGCGAGGGCGTCTACGCCAAGCTGAAATTCGAAGGCGGGGTTCACCGCGTGCAGCGCGTGCCCGCGACTGAAACGCAGGGGCGCATCCATACGTCGGCGGCGACCGTGGCCGTTCTTCCCGAGCCGGAGGAAGTCGACATCGTCCTCAACGACGCGGATTTGCGCGTCGATATTTTCCGCGCTTCAGGTCCGGGCGGCCAGTCGGTGAACACCACTGATTCGGCAGTGCGGGTGACGCACCTGCCGACGGGCATCGTCGTTCAGCAGCAGGACGAAAAATCCCAGCACAAGAATCGCGCCAAGGCGCTCAAAATCCTGCGGGCGCGCCTCTATGAGAGAGAGCGCGAGCGCGCCGACGCCGAGCGCGCCGCGGCGCGCAAGGGCATGGTCGGGTCGGGCGACCGGTCGGAGCGCATCAGGACCTATAATTTCCCGCAGAGCCGCGTCACCGATCATCGCATCAATCTCACCCTATACAATCTCGACCAGATCATCCGCGGCGACGCGCTCTCAGAGATTGTCGATGCGCTGGTGACGCAGGACCGCGCCGACCGGCTTGCGGCCATGCAGAACGATGCGGCTTGAAGCCCTCCTGCGCGAGGGCGCCGCACGGCTCGCTCACTCGGACACGCCGCATCTCGACATGCGGCTCTTCGCAAAGGCCGCGCTCGGACTCTCCGATGCTGAGCTCGTGCTCGCGGCAGACCGGATTCTGACCACGGACGAGCAGGCGGCGCTCGCGGCGATGATCGCCCGCCGGCTCAAGGGCGAAAGCGTCGCGCACATTGTCGGCGAGAAGGAGTTCTACGGACTGACGTTCCGGCTGGCGCCGGGCGTGCTCAGCCCGCGCCCCGACACCGAAACGCTCATTGAGGCGACGCGCAGGCGCTTCGCCCCGGACGCGCCCTTGCGCATTCTCGATCTCGGCGTCGGCAGCGGCGCCATTATCTGTGCGCTGCTCAGTGTCTTTCCGCGAGCCTTCGGGATTGGCGTCGATCGTCGCTTTGGGGCGGCGGCGCTGGCGCAGGAGAATGCGCGCAGACTGGGCGTTCTGCCGCGGTCTTCCTTCCTCTGTGGCGACTGGGCGGAGGCGCTTGAGGGAAGTTTCGACCTCATCATCTCCAATGCGCCCTATATTTCGACCTGCGATCTTGATGGCCTCGGCCCGGAAGTCCGGCTGTTTGAGGACCGGCTCGCGCTCGACGGCGGCGCCGACGGCCTCGACGCCTATCGAAAGATCGTGCCGGGGACGGTCAGGCTGATCTCGCCGCGCGGACTGTTGGTGCTTGAGTTCGGCGCCGGACAAGATTCCCTGCTTGCCCGGTTGGCGGCAGACTGCTTCCCCCGACGCCGATTAACGATCGAGAATGACCTCTCCGGGCGCCCTCGAGCGCTCGTCATCGAGCCTGTGAGGCAAAAAAACGATTGAAATGGCGAGCAGGACGGTTATCATAAAAGAGAAGGCGGGCGTTCGGCGATTAATTCGCCCCTCGCAGAACCGCCTTTTTCCAAGGAAGCCTTGCTGTGGGTCTGGCGCGGGAGCGCCAAGGTCAGCCAAACAGCCGCAGACGGCTTCCGAATGAGACGGAGACGTCGTTATTCGATGGTGGATCGACGGGCATGGGCGCCCGGTCGGTCGGACTGATCCGAATGGGAACCCAAGCAGCGGACCGGACGGCGAGTGCTTGTCTGCGGACCCGATACCGCGCGGCGCTTCGTCGCGCTCAACAGGGGACTAGAAGAAGTTGAACAACGGACGACCCAATAATTTCATGAAGCGCGGGCGCAATCAGCGCCGGCGCCAGGGCGGCGGCGGCGGCGGGATGAATCCCAACCGGGCGCTCGATTCCAATGGGCCGGATGTCCGCATCCGAGGCACCGCCAACCAGATCTACGAAAAATATCAGGCGCTGGCCCGTGACGCCGCGTCGTCCGGCGATCGGGTCAAGGCGGAAAACTATCTTCAGCACGCCGAGCATTATTTCAGGGTCATTCGGTCGATGCAGCCTGCGCAGCCGCCGCCGGGGGTCGAACAGCCTTCGGAAGGGGAGTTCGACGGCGAACAGCCCTCGATCGGCGATTATCCTGAAAGGCGCTCCGCTTATGGCGACGCGGAAGATCAAGGAGAGCGCCGGAGCGAGACGGAGGCCGACCATTCCGGGCGAGGCGACGGCGAGCGTCGCCCCGCGTCGGAAGGCCGGTCCGAGCAGCGCTACGAGCAAAGGCCCGACAAAAGGCCCGAACAGCGTCAGGAAAGCCGTTCCGAGCAGCGAGCGGGATTCGCGCAGAATGACGGAGAGGCCCCTCGCGAGGACCGTGAATCGCGTGACGCTGCAGACGACAATGACCGGCGCAACCGCCGCCGCCACCGACCGCGTCGTCCGGACCGGGACGATCGCCGCTTCGGCGGCGAAGAGCGGGACGCGACATCCTCGCCTGAGCCCTCTGACGCCGACGAAGTGCCGGCGTAAGAGGCGTCAAATCACATTCGCGATGGCGACGGGGCGAGTTGGGCTCGCGTCGATCGCGTTTGACTCTTGAACCGGCTTCGCCATTTACAATTTTTAATGCGGCCCGGCTGCGGCCGCCCCATGCGCTCGTCGGCCATTCCGCCTAAATACCGCCGCGGTCAGACCGAGAGCAAAGTCCAAGAGGAATGAGTATGTCCCGCATCGCATTTCGACAATCCGGCAGGAAGATCCGGGTTCTTGCGCTCGGCGCCGGCGCCGCAACGATCATCGGCCTTGCGGCTGTGACGGCTGAGGCGCAGGCGCCGCGCCTATTGTCGCCCCCGCCGGTGGCGGCCAATGGTCAGCTTTCCTTCGCCGATCTGGTCGAGCGGGTCTCGCCGGCCGTGGTTTCGGTCCTGACCGAGCGCAAGGTTGACGTCGCGGAGTTCGACGGCCGGATCCCGGAAGACCTGCAGGACATGTTTCGATTCCGCTTCGGATTCCCCGAAGGCGGAAGCGGCGACGATTTCGGAGGCAGTCGCCGCCAGAGCGCGCAAGGGTCTGGCTTCTTTGTGGACGGGGCCGGCCACATCGTCACCAATAATCATGTGATCGACGGCGCCGACGAGATCACAGTAAGGCTGACCGGCGGCAAGACGCTCAAGGCGAAACTCGTCGGGGCCGACCCGCTCACCGACCTTGCCGTCCTGAAAGTCGATCCGCCCCAGGGCCAGGCCTTCGTTCAGTTTACGGATGATCCGCGATTGCGGGTCGGCGATTGGGTGGTTGCGGTCGGCAATCCCTATGGACTCTCGGGCACCGTCACCGCCGGCATCGTTTCGGCCATCGGCGGAGAAGGGCGCGACGGCCAGTTTCTCGATTTCATCCAGATCGACGCGCCGATCAATCGCGGCAATTCGGGCGGGCCGACTTTCGACCTCAAGGGCCGCGTCGTCGGCGTCAACACCGCGATCTATTCGGAGACCGGCGGGTCTGTCGGGATCGGCTTCGCCATTCCGGCCGCCGTCGCCAAACAGACCGTCGCGCAGCTGATCAAGAGCGGATCCGTCTCTCGTGGATTCCTCGGGGTGTCGTCGCTGCAGAACGTGACCGAGGATCTCGCGGCCGCTCTCGGCCGCAAGACGACCAATGGCGTGCTGGTCGGCGACGTGGTGGCCGAGTCGCCTGCAGCCAAGGCCGGCGTCGAGCCGCAGGACATCGTGGTGGCGGTCAATGGCAAGCCGGTTGCCGATGTGCGCGAGCTGACACGCGCCGTGGCCGCGCTGCCGCCAGGTTCGAAGGCCAGCGTGAAAATCGTCCGTAATGGCGTCGAGCGCACGCTCGCCGTCACTCTGCAGGAACGTCCCGCCGAGGGCGCGCCGCCGTCGACGCGCGAGTCGGCGCCCAATGAGGACAGGCTTTCATCCGAACTCGGCCTGCGCGTCACCGAATTGTCCCAGGCCGCGCGGGCGCAGTTCCGCATTCCGGAAGGAGTCGCGGGCGTGGTCATCACCGGCGTCAAAGGGAACAGTCCGGCCGAGGACGCCGGTCTGCGGCCGGGAATGGTCATTCTGCAGGCTGATGGCAAAGCCGTAACTTCCGGCGCCGGTCTGCGCCGCCTGATTGAAGACGCGGCGAAAGCCGGCAAGGAGGCTGTGCTGCTGCGCTACCAGGCAGGCGAGGTCAAACAGTTCGCGGCCCTGCCGCTCAAGAAGTAGAAATCACCTTGCGGATCCTGCGTCAGTCCGCTTGAGTTCAGGTCGCCGCCGCCCCCGGGCGGCGGCTGCGTTCCAGTCATCGCTCGGAGCAATCATGCGCATATTGGTCATCGAAGACGACGCCGAAGCCGCCGCCTTCATTGCCAAGGGCCTGCGCGATGCGGGTCATGTCGTTGATCACGCCGTGGACGGCGAAGCCGGCCTCAGAATGGCTGGCGCCGGGGACTATGACGCCTACGTTATCGATCGGATGCTGCCGAAGCTCGACGGCGTTTCGCTTCTGTCGCGCCGGCGCGCCGACGGCGACGCGACGCCAGCGCTCTTTCTCTCCGCCCTTGGGGAAGTGGATGATCGTGTCGCCGGCCTCAAAGCCGGCGGCGACGACTATCTCGTCAAGCCCTACGCGTTCTCCGAGCTTCTCGCCCGGGTCGAGGCGCTGGGGCGACGCCGTGCGCCCGCCAATGTCACGACGCGCTACGCTGTAGGCGACCTTGAAATCGATGTCATTACACGGACGGTCCGCCGCGCCGGAAAGAAGATCGATCTTCAGCCCCGCGAGTTCCGCCTCCTCGAATATCTGATGCGCCACGCCGGCCAGGTGGTGACCCGCACGATGCTGCTTGAAAACGTCTGGGAATATCACTTCGATCCGCAGACCAACGTCATCGACGTTCACATCTCCCGTCTGCGCTCGAAGATCGACAAGGAATTCGAGCGGCCACTGCTGAAGACCGTCCGCGGCGCCGGCTACACCATTGAGGATGCGGCATAGGACGCGCCCGGTCCTGACCGATGCGCTGCGCGCCGAGCATTCCGCCAAGGCGTGATCTCTGGTAACTGCTGGCGTCATGCTCCGCCTGCTGCGCACCGCATCTTTCCGGTTCACGCTGATCTACGTGCTCGTTTTCGCGGGCGCGGTGGCGCTGCTCGGAGCGTTCATCTACCAGCAGACATTCGGCACCGCCGAGCAGGAAGTCGACCGCGTCATCGATGGCGAATTCCAGGTTCTCGCCGAGGTTTTCGCCAAGGAAGGCCCCGCGGCTCTGAGGCGCGCGACGCAGGACAGGGCCGTCTGGCGCGACGGCGGCATCTATATGCTGATCGGCGCGCCCTCGGGCGTGCCGCTCGCCGGCAATCTGACGGCGCTGCCGCCTGAAGCGCTGACCGCCGACGCCGGGTTTTTCAATTTCACCTTCGAGCGTCCCAAGGCGGATGCCCGCGGCAAGGAGGTCGGCGTCGAAATCCGTCAGGGGCGGGCCAAGATCCGGCGGTTTCGCGCCAGCCCCGAAGCCGAGAACTTCTTTCTCGTCTTTATCGCGCGCGACGTGTCGGACCGAGAGCGTCTGCGCGAGCGCACCAGCCGCCTCATTCTCCAGCTCGCTTTTGCGACCATCGCGCTTGGTCTCGTCATCGGTCTCGCCTTCTCCCATTCGCTGATGCGCCAGGTCGACGCCGTGAACAGGACGGCGCGCGCCATCTCGACGGGCGATCTCTCCAAACGCATTACGCTGACCGGCGCTGGCGACGAGCTCGAGAATCTCGCCATGAATCTCAATGGCATGCTCGACCAGATCGAGCGCCTGATGAGCGGCATGAAGGAGGTAAGCGACAACATTGCGCACGACCTGCGCTCGCCGCTGACGCGAATCCGCAACCGCCTCACCGAGGCGTTGAAGGCTGATCCCGCCGCCAAGGACGAGGCGGTGCGCGCGACGCTCGATGAAGCCGAGAGCATGATCGCCACATTCAACGCGCTTTTGTCGATCGCCCGCATCGAGTCGGGCGAGGGCGCCGGAGCGATGGAGGCGGTTGATGTCGTCGCCATCGCCCAGGAGATGGCGGAGCTCTATGAGCCAGCCGCGCAGGACGCCGGCTTTGTGCTGGTTCTCAAGACTGAGGCGGCGCCGCCGGTGCGCGGGAGTCGCGCACTCATCAGCCAGGCGCTCGCCAACCTGCTTGACAACGCCCTGAAATACGCCGCCGGCGGCGGCATGATCGAGATTTCGGTAAGGAAGAGCCAGAAAGGTCATGTGCGCCTCGCCGTCGCCGACGACGGTCCGGGTGTTCCGCTTGCCGATCGCGAACATATCTTCCAGCGGTTTGTGCGGCTCGAATCCAGCCGCACGACGCATGGAAGCGGTCTCGGCCTCAGCCTTGTCGCCGCTATCGCCAGGGCCCATGGCGCTGCGGTAAAGGTGGATGCAGGCGGCCTCGGGGGCGCGCAGCCCGGGCTCTCCATCGCGCTTGTCTTCCCGCCGCGCGCGCGCGCCTGATTACGATGCCGGGGCGAGCGGCGCCATAGTGCACGGATGACTGATCAGATATTCGAGAACCGCATCCGCGCAATCCCGCGCGTCTTCGACGCCGCCGCCGCCGACCGGCTGCGCCTGAGCCTTGGCTCGCGGTTCACCGCTCTCGGGGACCGGGCGCAAGGTCTCCTTCTCGCGGTTGGCGGGGCCTCGCCCTATCTCAGCCGGCTGATCGTCAAGAACCCGGATGAGGCGCTGGCGCTGTTTGCGCTTGAGCCGGAAGCTGCTCTGGAGTCGATCATCAGGGGGGCGCGGGCCGCCGGCGACGCGCCGCTGCCCGAGGAGGCCATGGCCTCGCTGCGGCGGGCCAAGGCGGCTGTCGCGCTCCTTACCGGTCTCGCCGAGATCGGCGGCGTCTTTGACAGTCTGGAGGCCGCCGCCGCGCTTTCCGACTTCGCCGACGCAGCCGTCGACTCCAGTCTGCGCGTCGCTCTCAATGCGCAGGCGGCGAAGGGGTTTGTGCGAGCGGGCGAAGCGAACTGCGAGCGCGTGTCCGGCGTCGCCGTCATCGCAATGGGCAAGCTTGGCGCGCGCGAGCTCAACTATTCGAGCGACATCGATCTCATCCTCCTGTTTGACCCGGAAAGCGAAGCCTTCGCTGACGCCGACGCCGCGCGGGCCGTCAGCGTCGCCGCCGCGAAGGTCATGCTCCGCGTGATGAGCGAGCGCACGGCGGAAGGCTACGTCTTTCGTACCGATCTGCGCCTGCGGCCGGACCCCGGCGTTACGGCGGCGGCGATCTCGGTGCGGGCGGCCGAGGCATATTACGAGGCCCACGGACAAAACTGGGAGCGCGCCGCTTTTATCAAGGCCAGGGCTTCCGCCGGCGACATCGCCGTCGGCGAGAGGTTTCTGGAAAACCTTCGGCCCTATGTCTGGCGCAAATATCTCGACTACGCAGCCATCGAGGATATTCACTCGATCAAGCGCCAGATCCACGCAGCCAAAGGCGGCGATGAGATCGAGTTCCTCGGCCATGACATCAAGACGGGGCGCGGGGGCATCCGCGAGATCGAGTTCCTGGCCCAGACCCAGCAGCTCATCCTCGGGGGCAAGGAGCCGAAGCTGCGCGCCCGACGGACCCTCGACGCGCTGTCGCGGCTCGCAGGGATCGGCCGGCTCGACCCCGCTGACCTCTCGGCGCTCGAGGAAAACTACCGATATCTGCGGCGCGTCGAGCACCGCCTCCAGATGATCAACGATGAGCAGACGCACAAGATCCCGCGTGAGCCCGAAGAAGCGGCGCGACTCGCTGCGTTCCTCGGCGAAGAGAGTCGGCAGGCTTTCGAAACGCGGCTGATGAGCGTTCTCGCCTCCACCCATCGGCATTTTGCGGCGCTCTTCGAACAGGAGGAGCGGCTCTCGAGTGCGGCCGGAAGCCTCATCTTCACGGGCGTGGAGAACGACAAGACGACGCTCGCAACGCTTGCAAAACTCGGCTTCAAACGTCCCTCGGACGTGAGCGATGTCATTCGCCGCTGGCATACCGGTTCGCTGCGGGCGACGCGGAGCCCGCGAGCGCGGGAGCTCCTTACAAAGCTCGGGCCCCGTCTTCTCGAGGAGCTTGGCAAAGCGGGCGACCCGGATTCGGCGTTCATCGCCTTCGACAAGTTTCTCGCGCAGCTCCCGGCCGGCGTCCAGGTGTTCTCTCTGTTCGCCAACAATCCTCATATCTTCGAGGATCTGATCCGTATCATGACGATTGCGCCGGAGCTGGGCCGCCAGCTCGCCAGACGCGCGCATCTCGTGGAGGCGCTCCTTGAGAATGACTGGCCGCGCCCGCCGCCTTCTCCCGAAGCCATGCGGGCTGAACTCGCGGCCAAGCTTGGGGAGGCGGAGGATTATGAAGCGAGACTGAACGCTGCGCGGCGGTGGGCGAGCGAGCGCCGCTTCGACGCCTCGGCGCAGCTCGTCGTCGGCGCGATGGAGGCCGCCGGGGCCGGGGCGCACTTCACTGCGATCGCCGACAGCTGCATCGAGGCCCTCCTTCCGGTCGCGCGGGCCGAAACGGTCAGCCAGATGGGAGAGATTGCCGGGGGGCTCGCCGTCATCGGACTTGGCCGGCTTGGCGCCGGAGCCATGACGGCGGCCTCCGATATCGACCTCATCTTCGTTTATGATGCGCCCGACGGCGCACAGTCGATGGGCCCAAGGCCGGTCGAGGCGACCGTCTGGTATCCACGACTGGTGCGCCGGACGCTGGCCGCCCTGTCTGCGACCACCGAGGAAGGCGCCCTCTTTGAAGTAGACATGCAGCTTCGACCCTCGGGCGGGGCGGGGCCCGCTGCGGTCAGCCTCTCTGCTTTTGAAAAATACTATGCAGCGGATGCCTGGACCTGGGAGCTCATGGCCCTGCTCAAGGGCCGGGTCCTAGCAGGGGACCCCGCCGTCTGCGGCAAAGTGCGGGCGGTCATGGACCGTGTTCTGGCGTGCGAACGGCCTCGGTCGGCGCTCGCGGGCGACGTCGCTGGGATGCGCGCCAGGCTGGCTGAGGCCAAGCCCGCAAAGACTCCGTGGGATGTCAAGCTCGCCTTGGGGGGCCTCACCGATCTCGATTTCATCGTCGAATTTCTGGCGCTCGCCTCGGGCCCGAGCCTTAAGTCCCCTCCACAACCAAGGGTGGGGCTCATAAAAACTCTTGAAAATCAAGGTATACTTGCAAAAGATGACGCTCGGGCGCTCCTGGTGGCGGGCGGGTTCTTTGAAACCATCATGCAACTCAGTCGGGCTGCGACGGGCGGAACCTTCGATCCGCGCTCTAGCGGGGAAGCCTTGAAGGCGCGGATGGCGGCGGCGCTCGGCGCCAGTAACCTCACGGAGGCCGAAGGGATGCTGGAAGCCCGTTTGAATGACGTTCGGCGCCTGTTTGGAACGATTGTGCTCGCGGCGACCCAGGGTTCATGACGCAACCGGCTCTCGACCTGCTGATCGTCGGCGCGGAGCCCGCGGGCTTTGCCGCAGCGGCCTGCGCCGCGCGCGCCGGCGCGTCCGTGGCGCTGGTGCGCGGCGGCGAGAGGAAGGCGCGGGCGGGCTCGACCCCCGGCGTCCCGGATTTCGTGTGGCGCAAGCTCAATCTCCAGGACGCCGGCCTCGATGCGCAGCCGGTTTCGGCCCGCGTCTCATTGTTCGAAGACGGAAGATCCGTCTCCACTTTCATGGGCGGCCGGAAGACCGAAGAGTCGTTGAAGAGATCCGGCGGCGCGGATCATCATTTGTGGGCTGATTTTTGCGATCAGCTTTCGCGCCTGTGGACCGAAGGCGAGGAGATCGCGCGCTCGTCGGCGTCGGGTCCGGACCGGAAGAAGACGCCGCTCCTATCCTCCCTTTGGAGAAAGGACGCCGCCGCCGCCGCACGGCAACTCACCGCATCTACAGCAGGTCTTCTTGAGGATTATTTTTCGGAAGAGCATCTGCGAACGCATCTTGCGAATGTCGCGCTTTCGCCCTTCGGGCTCGGGGGCGACGAGCCAGGATCGGCGCTGGCGCTGGCGGCGCTTTGCGAGCCTGCCGCCTGGCGCGTCAGGAGCGGCGGAAAGGGCAAGAGTCTGGCCGAAGCGCTCGAGGAGGCGGCGCGCGCCGCGGGGGTGGAGTTCATACAGTCCCGGCTGCGCGAGATCGTAGCCGAGCGCAGATTGCGGCTTGTTTCTTTTGAAAACGGGGAGCTCGTCCGGGCCCGCCGCATCATGGCGTCGAGCGTTGAGGCCGCCGCCCGCGCCGGACTCGACATTGCGCCTTCCTTCTCGCCGCTGGCCCGTCGCGAAGGCGCGGTCGCTGACGTGCGCCTGAAATTCCAGAAAGCGCCGCAGGCGCTTGAGGCGGGAAAGAACGCCGTCTATTACGTTGCAGACTCCCTCGACGCGATCGCCGATGCGCGCGATGCAGTTCTCGAAGGCCGTCTCGTCGAGCGCATGCCGATTTCGTTTGAATTCAACAAGGACGAAATCCTGGTGCACGCGCCTTACTGCCCGTCCTATCTGAAGACAGAGAACGAAGTGCGCGAGTGGTCGGAGCAGGACCGCCAGGCGCTGGGCATGCAGATCGTGCAGCGCCTCGAGCCCTTCCTCAACGGAGCGACCAAGCAGATCAAGCGGATCGACATTCGCGTCACGCAGGCTGCGCCGTCGCCCGGCGATGCTCCGGACAACTCGATCGCCGCGCCCCCGCCGGGGCACGATCCGATCGGCGCCGCGGCGAAACTGGCCCTGGAGCTCGTGAGTGCCGAGTGATTGGGCGCAGCGCGCGCTGGGACGGGGCGGACGCATTGAAGGCGGCGTCGATGCCGTGGTGGTCGGCGCCAATTTCGACGGCTTTGCTGCAGCGGCGCTGCTCGGCAAGGCGGGTCTCAGAACTGTGCTGCTTGGGGCCGGCGGGCCGGCCTTGCAGGAAGAGCTGCGTGAATTCTGGGGCGGCTATTTCTGCGCCGACGGCGATCATCTGGTCACGCATCTCGATCCGCAGCTGATAGCGACGCTCGATCTCTATCGCCACGGTCTTGAGTACGTCGCGCGCCGGCTCGACAGCGTCTATTTCTTCGCAGATGGCGGCGCGCTGCTTCTGAACGGCGATCTCTACCGCTCGCGCGAATCCGTCGTCGCCATGGCCGAGCATGACGGCGAGCGCTTCGCCGATTTTCTCGAAGGCGCGCTTGATGCGGCGCGCGCGCTGCGGCCGTTCTTTGATGGCGGAGATCTGCCGCCTTTGGCGCCGCCGCTTTCATCCGACGTCGAGCGCTATCTGTCGGCGTCGCTGACCGACGTGCTCAATGGCGCTTTCGATGACCCTCATTTGCGCGCGCTCCTGACTGCCGACGCGCTGCTCGAGACCAAAGCGAGGCCGGGCGACGCCTTCAGCTTTGCCGCGCTCCTCAAGCGCTGGTCGGGAGAAGCCGCCGGCCTGCAGGGCGGCGTTGCGATGGCGGCGGGCGGGGCGGTCGGCGTGCACCGCGCCCTGCGCCGTGCGGCGCAGGCGGCGCGCGTCGATCTTCGTCCAGCCGCTACGGCCAGGCGCGTGCTCGTCGAATGGGATGCGGCGGCCGGCGTCGAGACGGACGGCGGCGGCCAGGTGCGTGCGCCAATCGTGGTCAACGCGCTCCCGGCGCAACAAGCGTTTCTCGACGGCGTCGGCCCCTCCCTGCTCGATGTCGATTTTCAGGCGGCGCTCGCTGAGGAGCGTCCGCGCTGGTCCTCCGCCTATCTGTGTCTGGCGCTGGACGGCGATCCGGGCGACGAGCGCACGCGGGCCAACATGCGACGCAGGCTCGTCTATGCGCCGTCAAGGGAAGAACTCGCCGACGCCTATGGCGCCGCACGGCGCGGCGGCGTCGCCTCGCCGCTCATACTGGAAGCCGTCTTTCCGAGCGTGTTCGACAGACATGTCGCTCCAGCCAATGGCCAGCTGGTTTCGCTGGTCGCGCATCCGGTGGCGCTTCATGACGCGCCGACGACGGAGTTCAGATCCGCGGTCGAACGCGCCGTGCGTGAAACTTTTGAACGCATCGCGCCGGGCGCCGGCCGGCGAATCATTGCGACGGATCTGCGTCTTCCCGCCGACCTCGCGCGGCCGGCGGGCGCACCCGTATCGGCCTTCGCGGGCGCTGCGAGCATCCTGCCCGCCTGGTCGCGATCGCGCACGCTTGCCGGCGCCTCGGGCGTCGGCGGATACTTCTTCTGCGGACCCGAGGCGCAGGTCGGCGCCGGACTTTCGGGCGCCGCCGGTCGACGCGCCGCCGAAGCCGCCATTCGCTATCACCGGAAGAAGATCCGCCCATGATGTTTCCGGCAGACGATCCAGTGACGGATGATCCGCGTCCGACGGCGCTATTCTCCGCAGCGGCCTCTGCGGCCGCCGCCAACTCCTGGACCTCGGTCAATGGCTGGTCGGTGGCGCGCGTCTATTCAAGCGTCGCTGAGGAATATAACGAGGCGCATACAGAGGCGGCAGTCGCGGATATCGGGTCTGTGGTCCGCTATACAGTGCGCGGCGCGGACGCCGGTCTCTTTCTCCAGCGCGTCGTGTCGGTGCCGATTGGAGCGCTGGAAGCCGGCGAAAGCGTGCGCGGGCTGATGGTCGACGACGAGGGCTTCGTCGTCGATATCGCAGAGGCGGCCCGTCTCGGCGACGACCTCTACCTCCTCTCGACGTCGCGCAGGCATGCGCGTCGTCTCCAGCTCGGCGTTCGTGGTCTCGAAGCCGCCGTCGAGGAGATTACCGAGCATGTTGCGGCGATGGCGATCATCGGGCCCACGTCGCGCGAGGCGGCTGCGGCCGCCGGCTTTGATCTGATGAGCGAGAAGCTTGCGGCCCAGTCACGGGTGCGCGGCGTTGAACTATCCGTGCGCCCGGTCGCCTATGGGGCGCTGGCTGCGGTTGAGGTGATCTTCCCCTTCGATGAAGGGCTCACCCTGTGGGAGCGGTTGCGCCGGGCGGCGAGGCCGAGGCCCATCGGTCTCGATGCGCTTGAGATCATCCGCATAGAGGGCGGCATGCCGCGATTGGGCGTCGATTTTCAGGGCGCGGAGTCGGCGACGGCGGCGGACCAGAAGCGAACGCCGCAGTCGCTGGGGCTCGCGCATCTTGCGCCGCTCGACCGCAGCTGGTTCAGCGGCCGGCGCGCGCTCCGCGGGGCCAGCCCTTCGACACGCCGTCTTGTCGGTCTTGGAGTCGATGCCGACCGCGTGCAGGCGGGCGCACTGGTCTATGGGCGCAAGGGCATGGCCGTCGGACGCATCACCTCCTGCGGCTTCTCCCCCCGCATGAAGCGCATCGTGGCCTTTGCGGATATCGCTGCGGACATGATCGACGTCCCCCTTGAAGTTGATTGCCAGCCGCCTGGCCAGGGCCGGGCGCCCGCCGGCCTCCTCGAAACGGCGGAAAGTCGCCGGGCGGCGGCCGCAGGCAGTCAGTAGGCGCCGGCCCCGCGACGGCTTTAAGGGGGTCAAGCGTTTAAGGGGCAGACGGGGAGCCATCAACGATAGGAGAATCTATGAAGCATCTGGTATTGGCGGCGGCGCTCGTCGCTTTGGGTTCAAGCCCGGCGCTCGCCGGCGGGCCGGGAGGCCGAGGAGGTCACGACGAGCATTTCGCCAAGATGGACAAGAACGGCGACGGCAAGCTGACAGCCGAAGAGGTGTCGTCCGAGCACATGGAACGCATCAAGGCGGCCGACGCCAATGGCGACGGGGGCGTCACCAGGGAGGAGATGCGGGCCTATCATGAGAAGAAGATGGCCGAGCATATGGGCGACGCCAATGGCGACGGGAAGATTTCCAAGTCGGAGTTCGCCGCGAAGTCGGACGAGCGCTTCAAGAAGCTCGACAAGAATGGCGACGGCTCCCTGAGCGCTGATGAGCTCCGGGAAGGCCGCCGTGGCGGACATGAAGGTCGCGGCAAGCATTAACGGGATGGCCGCGGCGGGTTGCTCTTGCCTGCCGCGGACCGTTTCCGGTCCCGCGCCAGGAGGCGTTCTGACTCCAGCGGACGATTCAGACGAGGCTCTGATCGCGCGTGTCGGGCGCGGCGATCGTGTTGCTGCGAGCGCCATTATCCTTCGGCATAGCGACGCCGTGCTCCGGTTGAGCTGGCGCATGCTGGGCGAGCGCGCCGCCGCCGAGGATGCGACGCAGGAGACCTTTCTCAGATTGTGGAGCAACGCGGCGGCATGGCGGCCCCAGGGCGCCAAGGTCAAGACCTGGATCCTGAAGATCGCCGCCAATCTCTGCCTCGATCGCCTGCGCCGGCGAGGGCGCGAGGTCGACATGGAGACGCCGCCCGAAATGGCCGATCATGCGCCGGCGGCGGATGAGCGGCTGATGCGCGAGGAACGGCGCGCCGCCGTGGATGCGGCGCTGGCTGGGCTTCCCGAACGCCAGCGCCTTGCTCTCGTGCTCTGCCACTATGAGGAGCTTTCACAGCACGATGCCGCTGAGGCGCTGAATGTGAGCGTTGAAGCTCTTGAATCCCTGCTTGCGCGCGGACGGCGCGCGCTGCGTGCGGCGCTCATCGAGCGTCGCGAGGAACTTTTCATGGGAGAGCGACATGATCGATCCCCGATCGCCCTTTGAAGCCGACCGCGCCGAGTTCGCGCGGCTTCTCGATATCTACGGCGCTGAGCGGCGCCGATGGCCCGCAGATCGCCAGGCCCTCTTCGACGTTTGCGCTTCTGATCTGGCGTATGCAGATCTTGTGAGAGAGGCGGCCGCGCTCGACGACGCGCTCGCCATGGCGACGGGCGTGAAGGCGCATGATGCGCTCAAGGAGCGTTTGCTTGCTTCTTTCGCGCCGCCGTCCCGCCGAAGCGCGCCCGCCCGGCGCCGCTGGCTGAGGCTTGCGCCGGCCGGCGCGCTCGCCGCGCTCTCTGCCATGGGCTTTATCGTCGGGTCGGCGACCGCCGGCGCGGCCGCTGACGCTCTCTATTATGCGGAAGCTGCGATGGAGCCGACGCTCTCGACCGGAACCGGCTTCTTCGGGGAAGTCCCATGAGATCGACCCTGATGGTCCTGCTGGCGCTCTCGGTCGCGGCCAACGTCTTCCTTGGCGGGTTTGTCGCCGGACGCATGCTGGGCGGTCCGCCGCATCACCGCCCGCCCATTGGCGCGCCCCAAGGTCCCCATGGCATGGGTCCGCAGCGCCCGCCATTGATCGTCGCCGCCGAGTCCCTGTCGCCGGAAGGGCGGAAGATCTTCAGAGAGACATTCGAGGCCCAGGGCGAGCGGCTGCGCAAGGATTTCGAGACGTCGCGCGATCTTCGCCGCGCCTTCGCCGAGGCTGTCGCGTCCGAACCTTTCAACCGGACGAAGGCGGAAGATGCGCTCGCTGCGCTGCAGGCCTCCGAATCTGAAAGCCACCGCGCCGCTGCAACCCTCGTGATCGACGCCGCCGAAAAGATGTCGCCTGCCGACCGGGCGCTGCTGGTCGACGCCTATCGCAGCTACCGCAAATCCCACAAACGCAGGGGCGGACACGACGGACCTCGCCGCGGCCCGGACTATGGTCCGGACGACAGGCCTTGAGGCGTCAGCCCCGCATCACGTCCTTGAGGCCATTGCAGAGATACTCGACATTGAGTTCGTTAACGCCGCAGAGATTGATGCGGCCATTATTGGCCATATAGACGCCATAGCGCTCGCGCATCGCCATGACCTGCGGCTCGGCGAGCGGCAGCAGCGAGAACATGCCGTTCTGCCGCCCGATGGCCGCGATGCGCTCGCCGAACTGCATCTCGCCGGCGGTTTTCATCAGGAGACGGCGATTCTTGCGGATTTGCGCCGCCATGTCGGCGACTTCGCGCCTCCACAGCGCCGCCAGTTCCGCCGACTGAAGAATTTCGGCGACGATCGATCCGCCATGAGCCGGCGGCATCGAATAGTTTCCGCGCGCGAGCGAGAGCGCCTGCGATTTCATGGCGGCGACGCGCTCTGCTGTCGCGCCGATCAGGAACAGCGCGCCAACGCGTTCGCGATAGAGCCCGAAATTCTTCGAGCAGGAATAAGTGATGAGCGCTTCGGGAAGTCGGCGCGCGATCTCGCGCGCCATGAAGGCGTCGGCGTCGAGGTCGGCGGCGAAGCCGTGATAGGCGAAGTCAATCATCGGCATGAAGCCCTGGCGCTCGGCGGCGGCGATGATCTGGTCGATTTGCGCGGGAACAAGATCTGCGCCTGTTGGATTATGACAGCCGCCATGGAGGAGCAGCACGTCCTTGGGCCCGAGCTTTTCGACAGCGCGCGCGAAGTCATCGAAGAACAGACCGCCGCTCTTCGCGTCGTAATAGGGGATCATCTCGATCGCGAGGCCGGCTGCGGAGAGAAGGGGCTGATGATTGGCCCATGTGGGCGATCCGATCACGATGCGCGCCGCGCCGGCGCGCTTCAGGAGTTCCGCCCCGATGCGCAGCGCCCCGCAGCCGCCCGGCGTCTGAAGGGCGAAGATCCGTCCATCGGCGATTGCAGGGTGTCTCTCGCCAAGCGCGAGCCGCGCGATCGCCTCAGCAAAACCCGGGGCGCCCTCGGGCGGCGTGTAGACCTTGGTCGTCTGGGCGCCGAGGACATTGGCCTGCGCCCGCTTTACGGAGTCGAGTATCGGCGTGCGCCCGTCAATCGTGCGGAAGACGCCGACGCCGAGGTCAATCTTCTTATCGCGCTTGTCCTCATTGAAGAGCTTGGTCAGTCCAAGGAGCGCATCGGGCGGCAGCAGCGGCAGGTCGGCGAACATATCATCCTTTCAGGCGGCTTTGCGGACCATATCAGAGCCGTCAAGCTTGGCCATGAGCGCGTTAAGTTTCTGTTCAGCCGCTTCGACGGCGGCGAGCTTGACCGGGCCGTAGCCCCGAATCCCGTCGGGGAGCTCGGCGATCGCAATGGCGACGTCCAGATTTTCGGCGGAAAGGCGCTGGCTGAGCGCCTCGATCCGGTCGCGATACTCAACGATGAGGCGCCGTTCCATCCGGCGCTCATCGGTCTGACCAAAGGGGTCGAAGGGCGTGCCGCGCAGAAAACGCAGCCGGCGCAAGATGGCGAAACCGACAGCCATCCAGGGTCCGAATTCGCGCTTCTTCGGCCGGCCCTGATCGTCGAGCCCCGCATTGAAGACAGGCGGCGCCAGGTGGAACCTGATCTTGAAGTCGCCCTCGAAGCTCTCGCGCAACGTCCGTGTGAATTTCTGATCGCTGTGGAGCCGCGCGACTTCGTATTCGTCCTTGTAGGCCATCAGCTTGAACAGGTTGCGCGCGACGGCCATGGCGAATCGGTCGCCGTCGGGAATGCCTTTCGTGCGCTCGCCGATCTGGGCGACAATGGCGCTGTATTCCTGCGCATAGGCCGCGTTCTGGTAATCGGTCAGGAATGCGGCGCGCTGCGCGGTCAGACCGGCGAGGGGAACCTCGGCGGCCGCGGCCGGCGCAAGCCCTGCCGCTTCGGCGACGGCGGCCGGATCGATGGCCGCGGCGCGTCCCATGGCGAAAGCCTCAAGATTTTCCGCAACCGCGACGCCATTGAGCTCGATGGCGCGTTGAAGCGCCGCGAGCGACAGGGGAACAAGGCCCTTCTGCCATGCGAAGCCGAGAAGCAGCATGTTCGAGAAGACAAGATCGCCAAGGAGGCGTTCGGCGATGAGGCCCGCATCGATGGTCTCGACGGCATTCTCGCCGCAGGCGGATCTCAAGGCCTTCAACCGCCCTTCGCCGCCAAAATCAACGTTCCTGTCACGGATGAAATCCGCCGTCGGCTGGACGTCCAGATTGGCGACTGCGCGGGTGCGGCCGGCGCGCATGACCGAAAGCGCTCGCGCATCCGTGCCGACGACGAGATCGCACAGGATCGCCGCGTCGGCCCGGCCGGCATCGATCCGCACCTGGTTGAGCGCCGCCGGCTCGCGAGCGAGCCGAACATAGCTGAGCACGGTCCCGCCCTTTTGCGCAAAGCCCATGAAATCGAGTACCGAGGCGCCCTTGCCTTCAAGGTGCGCCGCCATGGCGACGACAGCGCCGATGGTCACGACGCCGGTGCCGCCGACGCCGCCCACCAGCAGATCGTAAGCCTGGTCGACTGGGCGCGCTGAAGGCGCGGGGAGATTTGCGAGCAGCGTTTCCAGCCGCGCGCCGCGCTCGCGGCGCTCCGGCTTTCGAAGCGCGCCGCCTTCCACCGTGACGAAACTCGGGCAAAATCCCTTGAGGCAGGAATAGTCCTTGTTGCAGCCCGACTGGTCGATCTTCCGCTTGCGGCCGAAATCGGTTTCGACAGGAACGACGGCGAGGCAGTTAGATTGGACGGAGCAATCGCCGCAGCCTTCGCAGACCAGCTCGTTGATGAAGAGGCGCTTTTGCGGCTCCGGGTATTGGCCGCGCTTCCTCTTG
>CAYTVQ010000014.1:0-19825 GCA_964441615.1 uncultured Caulobacterales bacterium
ACCGAGCGCAGGACTTCGGCGCCGATGGCGCGCTCTCGCACCTTCGCAATGAAGTTCTTGGCGACCGGGAGCGCAACGTCCGCCTCGAGAAGCGCCACGCGCACTTCGCGCAGCGCCGCATCGACGTCCTTCTCCTCGAGCGCCCCCCTGCCGCGCAGCCGCTCGAAGATTGCCCCGAGCTTGTCGCTAAGAGACTCAAACATCCCGTCCGCCTTCAGCCCGATCGGCCGCGCCGCAGAATCGATCGGATGCGCGCTCCGCACGCGGTGCGCGAAGCGTCTCGAAGATCTCCGGTCTCTCGCTCGGCGAGTCGAACATCCGTCCCTCAAAGCCCAATGGCCGCCGCGGGGGCGTTACCCCGGCGGCGGGACATCCCCGGCCTCGTCCCTACTCTGGGGGTCGTGCCGGCGGACGCGGAAAACGATAAGTTTCCCGAAAGCGCCGGGTCTATAGGCGGGGAGGGGAGCCAACGCAAGCCTATTGCGACCCGTCAGCCGCGCCGGCCGCGGCCGGCATCAGCATCTTCGTGAAATACCCGTATTCGAGGGCGATCCGCCGCGAGAGCTGCTCCTGGTTGGCGGTGCCGCCATGCCCGCCTTCGATGTTCTCGAAATAATAGACCGGATAGCCGAGCTTCTCGAGTCTGGCGACCGCCTTGCGCGCATGGCCGGGATGGACGCGGTCGTCCTTCGTCGACGTGTAGAAGAAGGCCTTTGGGTAAGGCTTGCCTTTCTCGAGCTTCTGGTAGGGGGAATACCGGGAAATATAGGCCCATTCTTCAGGCTTGTCGGGGTCGCCATACTCCGCCATCCACGAGGCGCCGGCGAGCAGCTTGTTGTAACGCTGCATGTCGAACAGCGGCACGCCGATGACCATCGCTCCGTAGAGTTCGGGACGCTGGGTCAGCATGGCGCCCATGAGGAGCCCGCCATTGGAACGGCCGATCGCGCCGAGCCTGTCGGCCGTGGTCACGCCGGTTTCAATCAGATGCTCGGAGATCGCGATGAAATCGTCGAAGACCTTTTGGCGGTTCTCCTTCAACCCCGCCTGATGCCATTTGGGCCCGTATTCGGAGCCGCCGCGTATATTTGACAGGACGAGGACGCCGCCGCGCGACACCCACATCCGGCCCGCGAGCGCGCCATGCTGCGGGCGCGCCGGATCTTCGTAATAGACGGGGAGCGTCGCCGCGAGGAAGCCGCCATAGCCATACTGGACGGTTGGAGCGCCGCCACGGGCGAGAACGTCCTTCTTCGCCATGACGAAATAGGGGATTCGCGCGCCGTCCTTCGATGTTGCAAAGCGCTGCTCGACGACGACATCGCCTGCATCGTAGAACGCCGGGGCCTGCGCGATCTGCAGAACTTTGTTCTTGGCGCTGACGAAGTAGAGCGTATCGGGAACGGTGAGGCTCTCGAAGGAGAGGAGGGCGTCGTCGGTTCCGCCGCCGGCCGAAACGACGGCGACGACTCCGTTCTTCGGCAGGTCTATCTCCTTGGACTTCCAGCCGCCCTTTTTGCCTCGCGTGAGGCGCGCGGCCTTGCCGGAGACGTCATCGAGATACTGGATAATGATAGAAGTCTCGCCGAGATCGACGGACTCGATCGACTGTCTGTCGCTTGCAGCCATGACGAGTTCGGCGCCGGCGCCGCCGAGGTCATAGGCGACGACGGATCCTTGCGGATACTCGACCCCCCTGAACGACCAGGGTTCACGCAGGAGGAAGATCGCCCTGCCCTTGAAGACGCCTTGCAGGTCGGAGTTGAGCGGCAGGGCGAGCTTGACGGGAGATGCGCCGGCGCTGGACGAATACCAGTATTCGGTCTCGAAGAACGAAACGGCGCGTTGCGCGAAGATGTGCGCCCTGCCGCCGTCTTGCTCGACGCGGCCCCATAGCGCGACGTCGGTCTTCTTGCCTTCAGCGAAGAGCGGCGCCTTCCGCAGATCGTCCCCGCGCGAGAGCCGCACGAGCGTTCGCGCGTAGCCTGAATCCGTGAGGGTGTCCGGGCCCCGGTCCGTCCCGACCAGGAGCGTATCCTTGTCGATCCATGAGACGCCGGACTTGGCCTCCGGCAGATGGAATCCGCCGTCTACGAACTTTTTGTCGACTGTGTCGAACTCGCGCCACACGCCGGCGTCCTTGCCGCCAATGGACATTTCCACCATGCAATGCCGGTACTCAGGCGCGAGGCAGACGGTGTCGCCATGGATCCAGTTCTCGGCTTCGTCCTTGGCGAGCTGGTCGAAATCGATCAGCGTCTCCCATTCCGCAGCGCCGGCGCGGTAGCTGTCGACGCCAGCGCGGCGCCACAGGCCGCGCACATGCGTTTCGTCCTGCCAGAAATTGTAGACATGGCCATTATGGATCGAACCATAAGGAATGCGCGACTTGGAAGTCAGAACAGCCAGCGCATCCTGATAGAGAGCGTCGAAGCGCGGATCGGCCTCGAGTTCGCCGAGAGAACGCGCATTCTCCGCCCGCACCCAGTCGAGCGCTTTCTTGCCTTCTATGTCTTCGAGCCAGCGGAACTCGTCTCCTGACGCGTTCGCCTGCCTCTTGCCGGCGGCTTCTGCAGCGGCTGTCGAGGCGAGGATGACGGCGGCGCCGGCGATGAGCGTCTTCATCATGGACAGGCTCCCTCTGTGTCGCGGCCGCCCGGCCGCGATGCAGGCGGGAAGATAGCCGCTTCAGGAGGACGGGCAAGCCCGGTCGACGCGAGCGGCTCTAAGCCCTGCTGCTGATGTCCGTGAGATCCGTCAGCCTGTTGGCGCAGCGGCCTTGACGGCGTCCGAAACGAAAGGCGCGAATTTCACAAAGTTGTCGCGGAACATGCCGGCGAGCTTGCGCGCCTGGCCGTCATAATCGGCGGCGCTCGCCCACGTCGCGCGCGGGTCGAGGATCGAAGGGTCGACGCCCGCAACCGATGTCGGCGTTTCGAAGCCGAAGAACGGATCCTTCTTCATGGGCGCCGATGCAAGCGAACCGTCGAGCGCCGCTGCAAGGAGCGCGCGCGTCGCCTTGATGGGCATGCGGTTTCCAGCTCCGAATGGCCCGCCGGTCCATCCCGTCGACACCAGCCAGCAGGAAGTCCTGTGGCGCTCGATCAACTCGCCGAGCAGCTTTCCGTAAACGGACGGATGTCTCGGCATGAAAGGCGCGCCGAAGCAGGTCGAGAAGGTCGGCTGCGGCTCCTTACCGAGGCCCTTTTCGGTGCCGGCGACCTTCGCCGTAAATCCTGACAGGAAGTGATACATGGCCTGGGCCGGTGAGAGACGCGCGATCGGCGGCAGGACGCCAAAGGCGTCGGCCGTCAGCATGACGATATTCCTCGGATGCGTCGTGCGCCCGGTTGGCGAAGCGTTAGGAATATAGTCGATGGGATAGGCGCCGCGCGAATTCTCGGCCAGGCTGGCGTCGTCAAGATCGATCGCCCGCGTCTCAGGATCGATGACGACATTCTCAAGAACGGTTCCGAAGCGCCTGGTCGTCGCGTAGATCTCCGGCTCCGCCGTCGGCGACAGGCGGATCATCTTTGCGTAGCAGCCGCCTTCGAAATTGAAGATCCCGTTCGGCCCCCAGCCATGCTCATCATCGCCAATGAGGGTGCGGTCGGGGTCGGCGGAGAGAGTGGTCTTGCCGGTTCCGGACAGGCCGAAAAAGACCGCCGGATCGTCGTTCCTGCCGACATTGACGGAGCAATGCATCGGCATCACCCCCTGCTCGGGAAGAATGTAGTTCAGGATCGTGAATACGGACTTCTTCATCTCGCCGGCGTATGACGTGCCGCCGATCAGGACGAGGCGCTGAACGAAGTCGACGGCGATCACCGTTTTCGACTGGCAACCGTGCCGAGCCGGGTCGGCCTCGAAGCTGGGCAGATCGACAATCGTGAAGTCAGGCTCCTGACCACGCTCCGCCATGGGCGGCCGGACGAGCAGGTGCTGGATGAACATCGAGTGCCAGGCATATTCCGTCAGCACCCGGACTTTGATCCGGTATTGCGGGTCGGCGCCGCCGTAAAGATCCTGGCAGTAGAGATCAAGCCGGCCGGCATGCTCCAGCATGTCGGCGCGCAGGCGGGCGAAGGCGTCGGGCGCCATCGCCCTGTTATTGTCCCACCAGACGGCGCTCTCGGTTTCGGGTCGGCGCACTGTGAACTTGTCGTTCGCCGAACGGCCCGTGTGTTCGCCCGTTCTGACGACCAGGGGTCCCTCAGCGGCGGCCATGCCCTCGCCGCGCCGGATCGCGTGTTCGAAGAGGACGGCGGGCGCGAGATTGCGCCGCTGCGCAGATGCTCTCTCCTCAAATCGCGAAAGAGCGGCCGGAGCCGCCTTGGTCGTAACACTCATCGCCATCCTCCCGAGACCGCCGCGGAGTTGACCCCCAGGGCGCGGCAGGCTCTTAGGACAAAAGGCCGGGCAGGGCGAGCGCTCAGGCGACTATGATTTGCGGGCAGGGCGCGAATAGCTTCAGGAATGCCAAAACGACGCGCTCCACACGGCTCTAGAGCCGGCATTCTCGGTCCGGCTTTCGGGCGAAGCGTGCAGCGCCTCGACCGGATCGTCCTACGTGTGTCGGATAATCTCGCAAAAGAGCACCGATTTTGACGGGCACTGAGCTCAAAGCAGCTGCTTTGGGGCGGCGAAGTTCGCCAGACGGAGCGCGATCTCGCGAAAGGACGGCGCGGCGCTCGCCGCCTCCAAGTCCCCCCGAAGACTTGATCGGGCCGCCGCTGGCATGCGAGAGACCCGGAAAACTTTGGAAGGAAACACCATGAAATGGCGCCCAGTCGCGGCCGCGGCGATGTCTCTGCTGGCCCTTGCCGCTTGCGGCAAGAAGAACAGCGAACAAACGAAAGGGGCTCCCGAAACCGCTCCGGCGGCAGCCGTCGAGCCAGCCGCCGCAGCCGCGCCGGTCAGCGCCGAAGGCCTCGAGGAGCACATCAAAGTCCTCGCATCTGACGACTTCGCCGGGCGCGCCCCGGTCAGCGCGGGCGGGGAGAAGACCCGCCGCTATATCGCCGCCGAGTTCGAACGCCTCGGCCTTGAGCCGATCGGCTCCTATTTTCAGGAAGTGCCGCTCGTTGAATCAAATGTTGTCGTCGAGCAGTCCGTCTTCAAGCTGCACGGAGCGGAAGGGCTTTCGGATCTCAGATACAAGACCGACATCGTCTACTGGACAAAACAGGTCGCTGACAAAGTCGCGTTCGACAGCAGCGACGTCGTCTTCGTCGGTTATGGCATCGTCGCGCCCGAATATCAGTGGAATGACTATGAAGGGCTCGACGCCAAAGGCAAGACGGTCGTCATCCTGATCAACGATCCCGGTTACGCAACCGGTGATCCCGCCCTCTTCACCGGCAAGGCCATGACCTATTACGGGCGCTGGACCTACAAGTTCGAGGAGGCGGCGCGCCAGGGCGCGGCGGCTGCGGTCATCGTGCATGATACCGGTCCTGCGGCCTATGGATGGAATGTCGTCGAGTCTTCATGGTCAGGGCCGCAGATCGATCTGAAGCGCGCCGATGACGGCGCCTCACGCGTCAAGGTTGAGGCGTGGATCTCGAACGAGACGGCGCGAAAGCTGCTGACGCGGGGCAGCCTCAATTATGATGCGCTGGTTGAAGCCGCGAAGTCGCGCGGTTTCAGAGCCGTCGCTCTTCCCGGAGTCAAGGCGTCCGCGAGCCTGACGAATACGATCCGCCACAGCGCCGACGCCAATGTGATCGGGGTCGTTCGCGGCGCCGTCGCGCCGGATGAGTATGTTCTTTATACGGCTCATTGGGATCACCTTGGCGACGACCCGGGCGCGGGCGGCGAGGATCACGTCTTTAACGGCGCAGTCGATAATGCGACCGGAACCGCCGCCATTCTGGAGATCGCCGAGAAGTTCGCGGCTGGACCGCGCCCGCGGCGCTCCGTCATTTTCGCGGCGGTGACGGCGGAGGAGTCGGGCCTGCTCGGATCGGCCTATATGGCCGAAGTTCCGCCCGTGCCGCTCAAGGACATTGTAGGAGGCGTCAATATCGACGGCATGCTGCCGACGCCCAAAGCCAAAGACGTGATCGTCGTCGGGGCCGGCAAGTCGGAGCTCGAAGACATACTCAAGGCCAAGGCGGACGCCCGCGGACTCTATATCCGGCCCGATACCGAACCGGAAAAGGGCTATTTCTACCGCTCGGACCACATCTCCTTCGCCAAGAAGGGCGTGCCGATGCTCTACGCCGACTCCGGCTTCGACCTCGTCGAGGGCGGGGAGGCGGCCGGCCGCGTGCTGCTCGACGCCTACACCGCCGAGCGCTATCATCAGCCATCTGACGAATTTGACGAGAAATGGGACCTGTCCGCCATGGCCGATACGGTGGACATGCTTTACGAGGTGGGGGCTGAGATCGCGAACTCGGACAAGTGGCCGAACTGGCGTGAAGGCGACGAGTTCCGCGCCATTCGCGACGCTTCGCGCGCCAAGTAGCGCTTTGCAGCGCGGTCTCCCGAGGGCGGCCCTCTCCATGCTCCTACGCAAAGCCGCGGATGCTTCTTCGCGCGACAAATCGGGCGTGAATGTCATCGGCTGAATTGAGCTGACCGCTGTAAGCCTTGCTTAACCGGAGCCAGCGATGCTCCGGCGATGGAGACGATGTACGATCTTCTCGCTGTCGCTTTGTTCATGGCGACAGCGGGCATGTTCTTTCTGCGCTTCCGGCATGAGGATCCGCCGCTGGCGCCGTACGTGCTCATCTCGCTCGCCTCTGCCGCCGGCAACTGGCTTGGCAATTCAGGACACGCCGCTTTCGCGATCAGCGTTCTGATTGCGGGCGCTTTTCTCCTCTTGCACCTTGCGAGCCTTCCGTATCCGGAAAGCGGCGCCGGCGACTGATCCGGCGGCGAGCATTCGCTAGACGAGTCTGGCGGCCGCCTGGGCCCCGGCGATGGCCGCGCGATGAGAGGTTCTGTGCTCCTTGAGGCGCCAGGCGAGGCCCGCAAAGCCGAGGATCATGAGCGCCCAGGCCGCCGGCTCGGGCGCCGGCGCAGTCACATCGACCACCTCGCCATTGATGTCGATGTAGTCCACGTTGACGCCGGGCGCGCCCTTCTGCGTGCGGTCGGTCGTTATCGAGATGTAATTGCAGCCCTGAAAGATGCTGCAGCCGAGTTGAAAGAGATTGCTGACGGTCAGCGAATTGCCGGCGTTCACGATCTGGGACCGGATGATGATGGGCGAGCCGTTGTTCCATACGCCGAAACTGACAATGGCGCGGGCGGTTCCCGTCGGCGGCGCCAGCGTGAATATCGTGATCCGGTCTGAGTTACGAACTCCGCCGAAGGGCTGATCGAAGAGCAGCGCCAGCGTCTGATTGAGCGAAACGATGTATCCGGCGTTGTCGCCTCTCGTCGAAAGCGCGGTCAGAGCCGGATCCGGGATTGACGCCGGAGCCACATAGACGGCTGTGCGCCCATGCGCCGGGGGCGGCGCGCATAGTCCAAGAGCGGCCAGAAGAACCGTCAGCAGCGCGCAGGTGCGCATTTTTCTTCCGCCCGTTCAGTCAATTGCAATCTTCGGATGCTCGTATGTCCGCAGGCCCAGTGTCGGCGGGTAGAATTAACCCGGGTTTAAAAGTCGTGGTGAAATCCGCGTTTTCTTTCGCCGCATCGGCGGCGCGTTCTCGTCATCTGGACGGGGACAGGCGATGAAGATCGCCGTTTTCGGCCTAGGCTATGTGGGCGCGGTTTCAGCGGCCTGTCTCGCCCGCGACGGCCATCAGATCACCGGCGTCGATCCGCAGGCGGCGAAGGTCGATCTCATCAACAAGGGGCTTTCGCCAATCGTAGAAAAGGGCGTCGGCGACCTCATCCTCGACGCAGTCACGCAAGGCCGTCTGCGCGCCACCGCGCACGCCGAAGAGGCGATCGCGGACAGCGATCTTGCGCTGATCTGCGTCGGAACGCCAAGCCGCAAGAACGGCAGTCTCGACGCTGAGGCGGTCGTCAACGTCGCTCATGAAATCGGCGCGCGACTGCGAGACAGGGCCGAACCCTATACGGTCGTCCTGCGATCGACGGTCCTGCCCGGCACCATGCGCGAAAAGGTGATTCCGGCGCTTGAGGCGGCTTCAGGCCGAAAGGCGGGCGAGAGCCTGCGCATCGCCAACAATCCGGAGTTCCTGCGCGAATCGACTGCGGTGCATGATTACTATAACCCGCCGAAGATCGTGATCGGCGCCCATGACGAGGACACCGCGGCTACGGTCGCCAGCCTCTACGCGGGCATCGATGCGCCCAGCTTCGTCACCAGCGTCGATGTGGCGGAACTGGTCAAATACGCCGACAACGCCTGGCATGCCGTCAAGGTTGCTTTCGCAAACGAGGTCGGATCGGTCGCCAAGGCGATCCATGTCGATAGTCATGAGGTGATGGACATCTTCTGTGCAGATCAGAAGCTGAACATCTCGCCCGCTTATCTCAGACCCGGCTTCGCCTTCGGCGGCTCCTGCCTTCCGAAGGATCTGCGCGCGCTCATCTATCGCGCCAAGACCCTCGATGTCGAGACGCCGCTCCTTACTGGAGTCGTTCTCTCAAACAAACGCCAGATCGATCGCGCCTTTGACATGATCGCTGACGGCGGCAAGCAGAATGTCGCCTTCCTTGGCATCGCCTTCAAGGCCGACACCGACGATCTTCGAGAGAGCCCGCAGGTCGCTCTGGTCGAGCAGCTCCTCGGCAAGGGCTACAATGTGCGCATCTACGACAGGAGCGTGCGCCTCGCCCAGCTGACCGGGTCCAATCGGGACTACATAAACAACGTCATTCCGCACATTGCGGAAATCCTGTGCGACGATCTCGAAGAGACTGTGGCGTTCGGCCAGACTGTCGTGATCGGCAACCGGGCCGCGGAATTCCGCAATGCGCCGCTCATGATGAAGCCGCCGCAACGCCTGGTCGATCTGGTTCGAACGCCCCTGCCGAAGGACTTTCAGTGTGGGTATGAAGGCGTCAACTGGTAGCCCGAAGAGGGTTCTCATCATTGTCGAGAACCTGCCGGTCCCTTTCGACCGCCGCGTGTGGTCGGAGGCGACGACGCTGGCGGCGAACGGCTACGATGTTTCGGTGATCTCGCCGGCGCTGAAGGATTACGAGACGCCTTATGAAGAAATCGACGGCGTCCATGTCTGGCGCCATCCGCTGGCGCAGTCCGATGACAGCGCTTTCGGGTACCTGAAGGAATATGCGAGCGCGCTCTACTGGCAGTTCCGCCTCGCATGGCGCGTGCGGCGCTCGCGCGGATTCGATGTGATCCACGCCTGCAATCCGCCGGATCTCATCTTCCTCGTCGCGGGCTTTTTCAAGGCGTTCTTTGGAACGAAGTTCGTCTTTGATCATCATGATCTCTCGCCGGAGCTCTACGAGGCGAAGTTCGGACGCCGCGATGTTTTCTGGTCTTTGCTGAGGATTTTCGAGCGCCTCACCTTCGCCCTTGCCGACGTTTCGATCGCGACGAACGAGTCTTATCGGGACATCGCCATTCGGCGCGGCGGCATGCGCGCGGAGGACGTCTTTGTCGTGCGCTCGGGCCCCAATCTCGACAGGATCAGGATTCGCCCGCCCAAGGCGGATATCAGGAAGGGCGCCGAGATTCTGATAGGCTATGTCGGCGTCATCGGGCGCCAGGAAGGCCTCGATCTCCTGATCGAAGCGGCGCGCGATGTCATCGCCGAGCGCGGCGCCGGAAAGGTTCATTTCGCAATCGTCGGGGGAGGGCCTAAATTCGAGGCGATGCAAGCGCTTGCGGCGGAACGCGGCGTCGCCGACCACTTCACCTTCTACGGACGCGCCAGCGACGATGTGCTGCTCGATGTGCTCAATACGGCGGACATTTGCGTCAATCCCGACCGCGCCAGCGACATGAACGACAAATCCACCATGAACAAGATCATGGAATACATGGCGCTCGGAAAGCCCATCGTTCAATTTGATCTGCATGAAGGACGACAGTCAGCGGGCGGCGCTTCGCTCTACGCTAAGCGCGACGATACCGAAGACTTCGCGAAGAAGATCTGCCAGCTCATTGTTCAGAAATCCAAGCGCGACCGCATGGGCGCGCTTGGCCGGGAGCGCATTGCGACGCGGCTCTCCTGGGAGCACTCTGCGCCCGCGCTGCTGCGAGCATATGAACGCGTTTACGAGAAGGGACGGTCAGGGGTCGGCGCGGCGGCCATCGCCGCCGCGACCTCCGCCGGATCGGGAATTGCGGAGGCTCCCTAGTGAGCGCGCCGCTCCTCAGCGTCATCGTTCCGCATTTCAACCAGACGGAATCTCTGGCCCTGTGTCTTGACAGCCTCGGACGGCAGACCTTCTCGCGAGCCAATTTCGAGGTGATCGTCGCGGATAACGGTTCGTTCGACCAGGAAGCCCTTGCGGCGGCGCTGTCGAGATTTCCCGCAGCCAAGCTGGTTCACGAACCGAGAAGGGGCGCAGCCCATGCGCGCAACGCTGCGATCGCCGCAGCTCAGGGGCGGCTCTTCGCTTTCATAGACGCCGACTGCGTCGCTGACGAAAGCTGGCTCGCCGAAGGCGCGAGGAGTCTTGACGGAACGGACCTCTCCGGAGGCGAGGTCGTTGTCACGGCGGTCAATGAGCACAGGCTGTCTGCTGTTGAGGCGTTCGAGAAGGTCTTCGCATTCCGCCAGCGCGACTACATCGCCCGGAAGAAGTTTTCGGTGACCGCCAACCTGTTCGTCAAACGCGAAGTCGTGAAGGCGGTCGGACCCTTCAGGCATGGCGTGTCCGAGGACGTTGACTTCTGCCGCCGCGCGGCGGCGCTAGGGTTTCGTTTAGCTTTTAACGCTAGGTCAATCATCGGCCACCCCGCGCGCCGGGACTGGGGCGAGCTGGTTCGCAAGTGGGACCGCCTCGTGACGGAGCGCTGGAACGGCTTTGGAGGGCGAAGCCCTGTCGGCCGCCTCAAATGGGCGGCGCTGGCGATCGCAACGGCGCTTTCGGCCGCGCCGCATTTGTTGAAGGTTTTGACGACAAGTCGCCTGGCGCGCCTTGGAGACAAAGCCGCGGCGGCCGGGGTCCTGTTGCGCATTCGCTGGTGGCGGGCGCGCCGCATGCTTGCGGTGCTGTTCGCGGGCTAAGGCCGGTCCTCCAGGGCTCGCGTTGAAGGAGGACGTCGAATGCGTCTTGTTCTTGCCGGAGCATCGGCTTTCGCCTTGGTCTTTCTCCATCCTGGCGCGCAGGCCGACTCAGCGCCGCGCCCGGAGCCGAAGACCGCCGCATCCGGCAAGACCCAGGTGGTCGCCCGCACGGACAACCGCGAGATCACTTTAGGCGACCTTCGCGCCGAGATGATGCGCCTCGGACTTTCAATGAACGATCCGAACGCGGAGCGCATGGCGCTTGAGAGCATCATCAACCGCACATTGCTCGCTGGCGCGGCGCGCGCGCAAAACCTCCACCGAAAGCCGGATGCGATCCTCAGCATGCAGGCGGCCCAGGAGCAGGCGCTCGCGGATCTTTACCTCGCGCTCGCCGCGCAGCCGCCCGAACCGACTCCAGAAGAGATCGAAGACTTCATCGCCGCCAATCCGAGCCTCTTCGCCGATCGGCGCGTCTACGAGTTCTCCGTCCTGACCCTGCCGACCTCCAGGTTCGACGAAAAGTCGATGGGGCCCCTGTTTGACGACACGCCGGACTTCACCGCCCTGATCGCGCTCCTTCAGCGCACGCAAACGGAGTTTGCGGTCTCAGGCGCAGTGCAGCCCTCGACAGCCTTTCCAAAGCCCGTTCGCGAGCAGCTCGCACGCTACACCCTCTCTGACAACATCGTGATCCAGGGAGACACGCAAACCCAGATCATGAAGATCTTGCGCGCGCGAAAGGAGCTGCTCCCGCAATCCGAGTGGCGGACTCTGGCGCGCCGGATCCTGCTGGAGGAAGCAGCCTCAGACCGCGCCGAGGGCCTCGTCCGCCGGCTCAAGGGTGAAGCCAGGATCGCGTATTACCGTCCGAGCGCGGCGCCTGCGCCTGCGCCCAGGGCGGCGCCGCAGAAGAAGAGTCAGTAGCATGGCCCTTGCAGCGCTTCTTCGATGTTTCGCCGCCCGAAAGCTCATTCTGGGCTGGGGCGCGCTCGTGGGTCTCGCCGTCGGCGTTGCGACCGGCGCCCTGATGCCAAAGACCTATGAGTCAACTGCCGTCGTGCTGGTCGACTCCATCCAGAAAGACGTGACCGGTCTTTACGAGCCGCGTTTGCGCATTTCCGAGTTTCTCGGCCAGCAGGCGGCGATCGCGCAGAGCCGCGCGGTGGCGCTAGGGGCCTTCGATTCGCTGACCGCGGAGGGGTTCATTTCATTCGAGGACTTTGAGTCCCGCTGGCGCCGCGAAACGGGCGGCGAGATCGTCCCCGGCAATGATCCGCGCGCGTGGGCGGCCGATGAGCTCGTGAAGAACCTCGTGATCAAGGCGGACGCCGCCGAGAGCACGCTCGCCATCGGCTACCGCGCCCAGGATCCCGGACAGGCGGCGCGAGTCGCCGACCGCTTCGCCAGCGCCTATATGAAGACTGTTCTGGAGCAGCGGCAGCGTCGCGCCGCTCGCGCGGCGGCTTCGTTCTCGGACGAGCGGCAGACCCTCGAGCGCGACCTCGAGGGCGCTCAGCGCGAGCTCAATCAGTACCGGGAGCAGGCCGGCATCATCGGAATGGGCGAGTACCGGCTCGAAGGCGCGGAGATCGAGCTGCAGACTCTAACCACCCATCTCGCCAATGCCCGAGCCGATCTCGCGCGCGTGCAATCGCTGCAGTCCTTGGTCGAGCGATCGACGCCGGAGGGATTGCGAACCCTCTCCCTCGGCGACGATCTCGACGCCGGCCGCGCCGCCCAGGCGCAGCTCGGAGAGGTGACGGCCGCGCTGCAGATGATGAGCAGCCGCTTCGGCGAAGCGTACCCCGATTACATTGATCTCAAGAAACGCAAGGAATCGCTCGAGGCGAGCATCCGGCGCGCGGTCCAGGACCGCCTTGTCTATGCCGAGCGGCGTCTCGCCGCGCTCGAATCCGAAATCGTCTTGAAGAAGGCGGAAGTCATGCGGCTCCAGAAGGTGAAGGAGACGTATGACCGCCTCGAAAAGAAAGTGAGCGCGAGCCGCGACACCTATTCGCTGGTCGCAAACCGCACGCTCCAGGAAGCCATGCAGTCGCGGGTCGATGACCTCGACGTCACGCTCCTTGCGCGCGCCGTGCCGCCGCCGCACGCGCTGACGCCGCCATTCGCCGTGATTGCTCTCCTGGGGCTGCTGGTCGGCCTCGTGCTCGGTTCGGGAGTCGCCGTCGCCGTTGAGTTCTCGGAGGGGCGGGTTCGTGACGCCGAAGCCGTGCGCCGGCTTCTGCGTGCGCCTGTTCTGGCGGAAATTCCGCCTGCGCGCGCCGTCAGGCAGCGCCGCAGGCGGTCAAGGAGGGCCGCGACGCGCAGAGAAATGAGGGCCGCCGCATGAGCGCCGTTAGACTGCAAACGGAACTGAAGGAGGCGCTCGATGCCTGTGAGCCGCCGGCTCTGAGCGTCATCAGCGATAACTTCCAGGTTCCGGCCCCGGCGCCCGCCATCCGCCGCGAGATAGACGAAATCCTTGCTGGCTGCGGGAAGCTGTCCGCCGATGCTGTGGGGAGATTGAAGGAACGGGCGGCGCGCACGGGCGAGGACCTCTTTTCGGCCGCCCGGCGACTTGGCCTCGCGACCCAGGCCGATCTTGAAATCGCCCGCGCGATTCGAGACGGCGTCCTCCAGGATGACCCGTCCGCCTTCGGACTGGGCGCAGAGCTGGCGGTCATTCGACGGCCGAATTCTGCGACCGCCGAAGAATATCGGGGGCTGCGTGCGCGCCTCGTCACGACGCAGCCGATGACTAAACTGCGAAGCGTCTGCGTCATTCCCGCCGGCGCTGACGTTCAGGCTGAGATCGCGGCGGCAAATATCGCGGTCGCATTCGCCCAGATCGGAAAGCGCGTATTGCTGATCGACGGTGATCTGCGCCGGCCGAGGCTTGGCAGACTGATGGCGGCCGCCGTTCCGCAACGGTTGTGCGACGCCGTAGCGATTGAGGAGGCGCAGCGCGCGACCGCCGTCGAGGGGGTTTTTCTCCTCGCAGGGCGTGAACCGTCGCCGCGTCCGCAGGAGTTCCTCGCGTCGGCAAGGTTCTCCGCGATGATCCAGCGGGCGAGGGCGGAATTCGACGTCGTGCTTGCGCTTACCGCTCCGTTCGGCCCGGCGGCAGACGGACAATTCATCTGGGCGGAGGCGAAGTCAGCGCTGGTCGCCGCCCGGCGCGATCATACGCGCGCCGACGAACTCCGGGGCCTGCAGGCGACGCTGCGCCAGGTTGGGGCGGAGATCATCGGCTCCATCATCCTGGCATGAGATAGATGGCGGGCGCTCCGGATCTGCGACTGAGGGCCCCCGAGACGAGCTGGGCGCCGGCCCTTCTTCTCGGCGCGCTGCTGGCGGCGTGGGGCGCGCTTTACCTGCCGGTTTATGTCGACTTCGCCCAGGGCGTCTGGCGCCGTGACGAGAATGGGCACCAGCCGTTCATCATGGCGATTGCCGGCGCCGTCGCCTGGAATGCGCTGACCCGCTCGGAATCCCGTCTGGCCGCCGGAACGCTGGAGTTCTGCTGCGGCCTTGGCGTTCTCTCCTTGGGACTTGGCGCCTACGCGCTTGGGCGCGTCGCGGAAGCGACGCTGCTGCTCTCCGCATCGCAAGGGATCGTCGCCAGCGGTCTCATCTTGTGCCTGCTTGGTTTCAAAGGACTGTCCTTGCTCTGGTTTCCGCTGGCGCTCAGTTTCTATCTCGTCGTGTGGCCGAGCTGGGCGCTCGACGCGCTCACCTCGCCGCTGAAGCGGCTGATTTCGGAATGGGTGAGTTCGGGACTTTACGCTGCGGGCCTGCCGGTCGCGCATGCGGGCGCCGTGATCTTCGCGGGATCGTACCAGCTTCTGGTCGCAGACGCCTGCGCCGGCCTCAATTCCCTCATTGCGCTGACGGCTGTGGGCTCTGTCTATCTTTATGCGGTGAAGCGCCGCTCGGTTCTGGTCAATATGGCGGTGATCGTCTCGCTAATCCCCATCGCCGTCGCCGCCAACGTCGCCCGAGTGGCGATTCTTGTTCTGATCACGCACTATCTCGGCTACGACGCCGGCCAGAGTTTCCTTCACGAAACGGCAGGGATCGTCATGTTCGCTGCAGCTCTCGGCGGCGTGTTTCTCGCTGATTGGCTCGCGGCCCAGCTTTGGGAGAAGGCGAGATGATGCGCGCTTCGGAGGCAAGGCTCGCCGCCGGCGCGCGCACGCTTTTCGTTTCGGCGCTCATGCTAGCCGTCGCCGCCGGCACGGCCCTGGTGCGGCCGATCACGATCGAGCCGCCACCCGCGCCGGATCTCGAGTCGATGCTGCCCGAGGCTTTCGGGGAGTGGCGCGCAACCGCCATCCCCGACACCGTGCTGCCGAGGGAGCTGGAACTCAAGCCTGGCGAGGCCGTCGCCTATAGGGCCTATCGGGACTCTCTCGGTCGGGTCGTCACGCTGGTCGCCGCCTATGGGCCGCCGCTGGGGGACTCCGTTCGCCTGCACCGGCCCGAGAGCTGCTACGTGGCGCAGGGCTTCGCCATCCTGTCGCGGTCGGTCACGCCGGCATCGCTCGACGGAATGGAGGCGCAGATCATCCGCCTTTCGACAACGAGCCCGACGCGCGAGGAGGCGGTGAGTTACTGGCTTCGGTCGGGCAGCGAATTTGTGACAAGCCCGATGCTCGCGCAATGGCAAGCTTTTCGAGGGCTGCGCCGCCTCGACGGGGCGCTTGTCCGCGTCTCGGCCGCCGGCCGCCAATCGTCTCATTTCGAGATGCAGGCAGAATTTCTACGCGAGTTCGCCGCGGCTCTCGGGCCGGAGGGGCGTCGGGTCCTCCTTGGCGCGCCCGCGGAGCCGCGTTCATGATGAAACCGCGCGTCGGCGCTGTCATCGTCAGCTACAACTGCGGCCCGCTGGCTCTTGATGCAGCGCTCAGCATTCTCGGGGCTAGCAGCGGGGCGGCGGTCGTGATCGTCGATAACGCCTCGCCGGACGGCTCAGGCAAGTTCCTGCGCGAGGCGGCTGCCGGCGCGATGCATGTCGCCGCGACGCCGCCCCCGCCCGAGGTTCGGCTGATGCCGGTCTCAGCAGCCCCCTTTCACATTGAACCGCCGCGCGCAGCGACCGGAATCAACCTCAGGCAGTCGCCTTCGAATGGCGGGTTCGCGGCCGGGTGCAATATCGGCCTCAGGGCGCTTGATCGCAGCGCGCTCGACCTCATCCTTCTGCTCAATCCGGACGCCGTAATCGCAGCTTCCGCCATCGACGCCTTCGCTCGGCGCCTCGCTGATCCCGGGGTCGGCCTTTGCGGCGGCAGCGTTCTATCCTTTGAGGCCCCCCATGCAGCGCAGGCTCTCGGCGGAGCCGCGCTGGATCCGCTGACCCTCCTTGGCGCGAATCTAGGGGCTGGCCTCCAACTCGAGAATGCACCGCCTACAGATGAAATTGAAGACAGGCTTGACTACCCGCTCGGCGCCGCCATCGCCTTGCGGCCGGACTATGTCGAGCGCGCCGGCTTTCTCGACGAGAGATATTTTCTCTATTACGAGGAGGCAGACTGGGCTCGCGCGGGACGCGCTTTTTCGCGCGTCGGCTGGGCGCGCGACGCAGTCGTTTATCATCGTTACGGGGCCTCATCGAAAAGCGTGCGTTCCGCCGCGCGCGCGCCGTCCAATCGCTCGCCGCTGTCCGACTACCATATGGCGCGGTCGCGCCTGCTGTTTGCGCTCAAGTGGCGTCCGGAATTGGCGCCAGCCCTGACCGTCCTCGGGGCCGCGCAGGCGGCGCGGCGGCTCATGCGCGGCAAGGTTGCTCAGGCGCGAGCGGTCGCGCTCGGGTCCCTGCCCGGCGCCGCCCGTGCGTTCAGTTGAGTTCCTTTGTAAAGGACAAAGCCTCGATGTTCCGGCGTGAGGCGTGCTGGACCCAGCGGGATCGGACCGTCGACGCCGGCCTCCTCACGACACGCCTCCCCTCCCGCCCGCTGCGGATGGGGGAAGGGCGGTCCTCGTGCGGCGCGCTGTCGCCCTATCCGGCGAGGAATGAGCCGAACGTCGGGAGTCCAGAGCATTGAACGTGATTCTTTTCCGCCTATTATGGAGGCTGGGTAGGCGTCCCGGACGCCGGGGGACCTTGGGAACCTGGGAGACCTGTATGATCCGCAATCTCATTATGGCCGCCGCGGCCGCATCCGCTCTTGGCGCGTGCGCCACCTCAACGCCCTATCAGCCGGCCAGCGAAAAGGGCGGTTACGGGTTTTCAGAGCAGCGCATCGAGGAAGCGAAATACCGGATCACGTTCCGCGGCAACTCTTCGACGTCAAGGGAGACCGTTGAGAACGGCCTGCTCTATCGCGCCGCCGAGCTTACAGTTGAGAACGGCTATGACTATTTCATCGTTCTCGACAGCGATACGGAAGAAAGCAAGCGGTACTCGACGACCGCAGATCCATTCTTCGGCACCTATTATTACGGCTATCCACGGCGCTATTACGCATTCCCCTACTACGCCTATGGTTTCGGCTGGGGCTATCCGTATGACTCCTACACGCGCGAGATAACCCGTTATTCAGCCGTCGCCTTCGTTTCGATGGGCAGGGGCGCAAAGCCGGCGGATAATCCGCAAGCCTTCGATGCGCGCGAAGTGATGACGAATTTGCGAGGGTCCGTGCTCGGACCGACCGGTTCTTGAGCGCTTGAAAGGCCGGGAGCCTCAGCTTTGGACGGCCCGGAGCTTGGGCGCCGACCTCTGCCCGTTCGGCTCATAGACAGCGACAAAGCCGCGCATCGTGTGACGCATAACGATGCCCCGCGCGCGCCCGATCCAGATTTCCGAGCCGACTGGCGGACGCCGAGGCGAGTCGACGGACACGCCGTCGACCGAGCGATCAAGAATCTTCACGAATAGCGAGGTTCCATCCGGAAGACGGCAGGCCATGCGCTGCTCATTGCCATGATGGCGCGGGGCCGATCTACGATCCTTGAGGTCGGCGGCGCGTCCCGCGTTCGCCCGCAACATCAGCTGTTCGACGAGTATCGTACGCCGGCGTTTGGAGAGCATGAATGACAGCGCAAAGCCGTCAGGCATGACCCGCGCGATCCGGCCCTCGATCACGTCGAGCCCCTTGATCGAGACGACGGCCGCGTCGCCCACAACGACCGATCTGGCGTCGACCTTGAGCGCGAGGTCGCCCGGCGAAATGTTGACCAGCCGGCCTTCATACTCATCCACGGTGTTGACGACGATATGCGCCGGCAGATCCAGCGGGATGCGGCGGAAGCGCCGGAGCTCGTTCTTGAACACGGAAAGAGGGTCCCTTGCGACAGCACTCGCGCCAACATAGGGCGGCCGCGCTCAAACCTTCGCTAAGGGGTTGCGGACAATTGTAGCAGTCGTCGTTCCTAGCCTGTCTCGTCGATCGTCGTGCCTTGCGCCGGGCCCGCCGCCGGCCCTGTCGAAACCACCACCATGGCGGCGCGCAAGACGCGATCGCCAATGATGAAGCCAGGCTGCGCCACGTCAAGCACATGCCCTGCGGCAACGTCGCCCGGGGCCTGCGCGACGGCCTGATGGAGGTTGGGGTCGAATTTCTCGCCTTTTGGACTGATGCGCTTGACGCCGTGACGTTCCAGCACGGCGATCATGCTCGCCTCCGAAAGCTTCACACCCTCGACTATGGCGAAAAGGCTGTCGATGGTCGCCGAGCCTTTGTCATTAGGCGCGCTTGCGATGGCGCGCTCAAAGGCGTCCACGACCGTCAACAGGTCGCGTGCGAAGGCTGCTATGGCGTAGCGCCCGGCGTCAAGCTTCTCGCGCTCGGCGCGTCGGCGCGTGTTTTCAAGTTCGGCCGCGAGGCGCAGAATCTTGTCGTTCAGGGAAGAGACTTCGGCGCGCAGGAGCTCCGGATCGGCGGCGATTTCGCCAGACTCGAGCTGCAAAGCGTCCTCGTCCGCCGCCTTCAGGGGCGGCTGGGGTTCTTCCTGGCCAATGTTGGGCGGGTATTGGTTTTTCATCGAGGCATCCGGACGGAACAGGCCAAGAGGCGCATGTAACGGCGCTCCCCCGCTATTTCAACAGCCGGGAGACCACCTCGGCCGTGTAATCCACGATCGGAATGACGCGGGCGTAATTGAGCCGGGTCGGCCCGATCACGCCGAGGACCCCGACAATCTTGCGGGACTGGTCGCGATAAGGCGCCACGATCACCGAGGACCCGGACAGGGAAAACAGCCGGTTTTCCGCCCCGATGAAGATGCGCACTCCTGTGGCGTCCTTGGCGGCCGACACGATGTCGATCACCTCTTCCTTGCGCTCAAGGTCGTCGAACAGTCTGCGCACCCGTTCGAGATCTTGCGCCGCACTCTCGTCCAGGAGCCAGCCCTGGCCCTTCACGATGAGGGACGTCTCGGCCGCGCCCGACAGCTCAGCGACGCCATCCTCAACCAGTCGTGATGTCAGCGCATCGAGCTCCGCCCTGTTCTGCTCGATTTCCGTACGGATGATGTCCTGGGTCTCGCTGATGGTGCGGCCTCGCCCGCGCGCCGAGAGGTAATTGCCCGCGGACATGAGGGCGGAGGCCGGCAGGTCGGGAGGCGTTTTCATCAGCCGGTTTTCGACGCGGCCGTCGTCAAACACCATGATGACGAGCGCCTGGCCCGGGCCTGCAGAAACGAACTCGATCTGGCGGAGCGGCGCTTCGCTCTTCTCCGCGACCACC
>CAYTVQ010000015.1:0-19442 GCA_964441615.1 uncultured Caulobacterales bacterium
CGCCGGACGTATTGATGCGGCACCTGCGCGCCATTGCCGACAAGGAGGGCGTTTCAATCGAAGACGAGAGCCTCTCGATGATCGCCCGTGCGGCCGAAGGCTCGGTGCGCGATGCGCTGTCTCTTCTCGATCAGGCGCTGGTGCAGGGCGCGGCGTCGGGCGGCGGATCGAGCTCGGAGCTGGTTCGCGCCATGATCGGTCTTGCCGACCGCGGCCGGGTATGGGACCTGCTCGAACGTGTCTTCGCTGGCGACGCCAGAGGCGCGCTGGAGAACTTCTCCTTGCAATACGCCGCCGGCGCCGACCCCTCGGTGGTGCTGCGCGACATGCTGGAGCTCGTGCATCTGCTGGCGCGCGTGAAGGCGGCGGGGCCTGAGGCCGCCGAACACGGGCCGGCCGGCGAGGCCGACGCTGCGCGGGCGCGCGAAATGGCCGGACGGCTTTCCATGAACGCGCTGACGCGCGCCTGGTCGCTCTTGATGAAGGGCATGGCCGAGACGCGCGAGGCGCCGGACGCCGAGGTCGCCGGCGAAATGGCGATCATCCGCATGACCTATGCCGCCGATCTTCCCACACCTGACGAAGCGCTCCGCAATTTGAGGAATGGCGCCGCGGCCGCGGCGCCGGCCGTTCCGCCGTCCGCCCCTTTGCCGCGCAATCCCTTCCGCGCGCAAGGCGGCGGCGCCGAAGCCGTCGCGCCGACGCCTGCGTCGGCGCCGGTAACCCCGCCCGTGACCGCGCCGGTCCGGACAGGGCCGGAGATTTCATCCTTTCTCGACATTGTACGTCTCGCTGGCCAGAAGAAGGACGCGCGCCTCAAGGTCGAGCTTGAGAGTTATGCTCATGTCGTTTCCTTCGGCGATTGCCGCATAGAGATGCGGCTTGAAGATCGGGCGCCAGCAGATCTTGCCGGACGCCTGACGCAGCGCCTCAAGGAATGGACAGGCCGCCAGTGGATCGTGACGCTCGTTCCGGAGGGCGGCGCGCCCACGCTGCGCGACGCGCGCACGGCCGAGGTGATGTCGCACCCATTCGTGATGAAGGCGTTCGAGGTCTTTCCTGATGCGGAGATCCGGGCGATCCGCGATGCGCCAGAAGCCGCATCAGCCGATGGTCAGGCGCCCGACGACATGTCTGAAGAGCAGGATGGCTGAGATGGACCTCAACGAGATCATGAAGCAGGCGGCCGGCCTCCAGGCGAAGATGCAGGCGATGCAGGAAAAGATCGCCGATCTGGAGGCGGAAGGCGTCGCCGGCGGCGGCATGGTGAGGGTGACGCTCAACGGCAAGGGTTACGCCAGGCGCGTCTCGATCGACCGCGCACTCATGAAGCCCGATGACGCCGAGATCATCGAGGACCTAGTCGCGGCCGCGATCAACGACGCCAAGTCGAAACTCGAAACCCGCGCCGCTGAGGAGATGAAATCATTGACCGCCGGCCTGCCGCTGCCGCCGGGCATGAAGCTGCCATTCTGATGCGCCAGGGAGAGCAGGAATGAAAAAGGCCGCGCAACGAAAGCCGCGCATGCGCGCTGCCCGCACAGATTCAAGGATCGCGACTTTGGTCAGGGAGATCGGGCGTCGCTACAAACTGCCCCGCGGTTCGGTCAGACTATGCCGGCCCAATGGCCGCCGCATGCGGTCGGACGCGACCGTGAGCGCCTTGCTTGCCATTTGGCCGTGACGCCAGGCCTGTAGTCGAACCTCGATGTCCGTCAATATCGGCCCTGAGCTCAAGCGCCTCATCGATCTCCTCGCGAAAATTCCGGGGCTCGGGCCGCGTTCAGCGAAGCGCGCGGCGCTGCACCTCCTGAAGAAGCGCGAGCCGCTGATGCGCCCGCTCGCCTACGCGCTCGCCGACGCAGCCGATCGCGTGAAGGCCTGCACGCAATGCGGCAACTGGGATTCGATCGATCCTTGCGCAATTTGCTCCGACCCCGAGCGCAATTCCTCGATCATCTGCGTTGTGCAGGACGTCGCCGATCTCTGGGCGCTTGAGCGCGCCGGCGCCCATCGCGGGCTCTATCACGTGCTTGGCGGGCTGCTTTCGCCGCTCGATGGAGTCGGCCCGGACGATCTTCGCATAGGCGGCCTCGCCGCACGCGCGAGCAGCGGCGCCAAGGAGATCGTCATTGCGCTCCCTTCGACGGTCGATGGTCAGACTACAGCTCATTACGTCGCCGACCAGGTCAAGGGCGGGAAGGCGGCGGTCACGCGCCTCAGCCAGGGTGTTCCGGTCGGCGGCGAGCTCGACTATCTTGATGACGGCACCCTCGCCGCCGCCATGAAGGCGCGAAGACCCGCATGAGCGGCGCAGACGCGTTTCTTTCGGGCATCTGGTACCTCGGCGCGCTGTCCAGAGACGTGCGCCGGGGCCGCCTTGTTCGAAAAATCCTGTTCGGCGAGCCGATCGTCTTTGGGCGTTCCATGAACGGTGCTTCCTTCGCCTTGCGCGATGTCTGCCCGCACCGCGCCGCGCCTCTGTCGCGGGGACGCATCCTTGAAGACGGCGATGTTGAATGTCCTTATCATGGCTGGCGTTTCCGTCCCGCCGGCGCTTGCACGCGGGTCCCCGCGCTGCATGAAACGCAGCCCATCGATGTGACGAAGATCGCCGTGCGCGCCTATTCGCTGGCGGAGGCGAACGGCCTCATCTGGATCTGGCGCGCCGCGCCTGGGCGCGAGAGTGCGCCCCCGACATCGCCGCCTCCGGAGGCCGGTCTTCCTCAAGAATGGCGCCCCCGCATAGTTGTGAACGTGCTGGGACGCGGCCCCTTTGACGAGGCGGTCATCGGGCTGGTCGATCCGGCGCACACGCCCTTCGTGCACAGACAGTGGTGGTGGCGCGAGGGCGCCGGCCTAAAGAACAAGACCAAGACATTTGTTCCAACGGCGCTCGGATTCAAGATGCCTGCGCACGCGCCGTCCTCGAACAGCCGCATCTACAGGTTTCTCGCCGGCGCTCCGACGACGGAGATCGAATTCCGCCTGCCGGCGCTGCGTTTCGAGACCGTTCGGGTCGGGAACCAAACGATCCTCAGCCTCACGGCCATGACGCCCGGGGAACCGGGCGTCACGGACATCACCCATGTCATCTACTGGAACCTTCCGGCGCTGACGCTGATGCAGCCTTTCGTCCAGGCGATGGCGGAAAATTTCCTGGCGCAGGATGCTGACATTCTGACCGCACAGAATGAGAATCTGGCGCGCGCGCCGCATCGGCCGCTCTATCTCGGCGATCCGGACGAACCGGCGAAATGGTATCTGCGCCTGAAGCGCGCCTTCGCCGAAAGCCCGGCAGGCGCGGACTTCGTCAACCCGATTGCGCCCGCAACCGTCCGCTGGCGAACCTGAAGGTCGCTGGCGCCTCGAATTCGATACGCCGGAAGACGCAGAGCGCGGCGAGTGCGACGATTGCGAAGCCGAGGCTTGCGCCCTCACGCAGGCGTTCGCCCGGCAGATAGAGCGGCGCAGCATAAACGATTGCGATGGCGATCTGCTCAAATGGAAGCCAGCCCGATCGCATGGCGCGCTTGACGACGAGGGCCATCGGGAAGGCGAGGACGATCAGCTCGTAATAGAAGCCATACGGGGCCGCGAAAAAGACACAGGAGATCAGCGCCGCCGCCCGCAGCTCGGCGTCCCTGACGCGCCTCCAGACAAGCGCCACGGCGCCGGCTGCTCCGAGGGTGAGCAGCAGCTGGAAAGCCGCAGCCGCCTCGGCCGGCGCGCCCGCAAAGCGAAGAGCGGCGAATGGCGTCGTCATCTTGAAAAGCGGCATCAGGCCGGCGGTGAGATTGTCGCCTGCCCCGGATACGCCCTCAAAAAAAGCGGTCCATGCTGCGGCCCCGAACGCCATCATGCTCGCTCCGGCGAGCGCGAGCGCGCCTAGGGCGGCGACAATGAAGGCTCGCCATGAGCCCGACGCCGCAAAGGCGATCGGCAGCAAGACGCCAAGCTGCGGCTTCATCGTGAGCGCCGCCGCCGCGACTCCGGCGAGGACCGGCCGCTTGTCTGCGTAGAGAGCCGCAGCTCCCAGAAGCGCGGCCGTGATGAAGCCGTTCTGGCCGGTGATGAAAGCATGCGTTGTCGAGGGCGCCGCCAGAATGACGAACAGGAAGAGCGGAGGCAGGCCGAGGCCGCGCAAAGTCGCGAAATAGCCAACGATCCCCAGTCCTGACCAGAATGCGTAGCCGGCGGCGAATCCGAACAGGGCGAGGGGCAAAACCAGAAAATAATATGTAGGCGGATATTGCCAGGTGAGTCCGTAGCGTTCTTTCGGCGGCCCGTGCTCGTGGAGCATCTCGGCGAATCGCGCTTCGTCATAGGCTGCGGCGGCCTCTCCGCCGGCCGCAGCCCGTGCGGCCGTGTGAAAGGCGACATAATCGCCGCCGAGCGGTACGCCGGTCGCGAAAAGATTGTCGCGCACGGACAGGAATTGCCCGCCGCTGACGACGAGCGACGCCGACAGCAGCGCAAACGCCGCCGCGAGCACATGAAATCGGCGCAGCCTGAATTTCGACCAGTCGATGATCTGCCCTGCCTGCTGCGTCATGCTCGCGTTCCAATGCAAACGCCCGCAGCGGAGGCCGCAGCGTGCTCCCCCGCCGCTGCGCTGGGCGAGCGGCTGCAATCTGTGAACGTTCCATTAAGGCGTGCGCCGGCGTCGAGATTCATGAAGTCGGTTTACCTTGGCGCAATAAATGAAACCTTATCTGTCCTGGAGCCCCGGTGCGGAGCTCGCGACAGAAGGCAGACATGACAGCCGCAGCCGACCAGTCTGGAGCTCCGCGGCGCGCGCTCGGCGGACATGGGCCTCGGGCGGCCAGGTTCGCCGGAGTCGGCTTTTTCAACACCGGTCTCGATTTTCTGGTCTTCATTGTGCTGCATGCGTCCGGCGCGACGGCGTTGCTTGCCAACTGCGCGGCCTTCCTCTTTTCGAACGGCGCGAGCTATGCGCTGAATGCACGATTCACATTCGGCGCTGCTGACGAATTGACGTTTGGCGGTTACGGACGGTTTCTCTCCGTGCACCTCGCCTCACTGGCGCTTTCCAGCGCTTTCATCGCTGTCTTCGCGGGACTTGTCGGCGCGCTGGGAGCAAAGGCCGTCGCTGCGGCGTTGGCCCTCCTCTGGAACTATTTCGCGAGCGCGCATTTCGTGTTTCGAAAAGACAGGGGAAAGCCATGAGCGCCGCGCAGAGTGTCACGCCGCGCGCCGAGGAAAAGCCGCAGCTTCTGTCGATTGTCTGCCCCGCGTTCAATGAGGCCGAGGGACTGCTCGCCTTTCATCGCGCAGTGCGCAGGACGATGTCTGAGATCGGACAGCCCTTTGAGGTCGTATTTGTAAACGACGGCTCGACAGATGGAACCCTGGCGCTGATGCGAGAACTCCGCGCGCGGCACCGGAACACGACGATCGTCGATCTTTCGCGCAATTTCGGCAAGGAGGTCGCCCTGACAGCAGGCCTCGATGCAGCGCGCGGCGACGCAGTCGTCGTCATTGACGCCGACCTTCAGGATCCTCCCGCGCTTATCGCCGAGATGATCGCCGGCTGGCGCGAAGGCTACGACGTCGTCTACGCCCAGCGGCGCACGCGCGAGGGCGAAACCTGGCTGAAACTCGCTTCTGCACGGCTATTTTATCGGATGATGCGGAGCGTCGGCGAGGTTGGTCTGCCGGAGAACGTCGGTGATTTCCGGCTCATGAGCCGCAAGGCTGTCGACGCCGTGTGCGCGATGCGCGAACGCCACCGCTTCATGAAGGGCGTGTTCGCCTGGGTGGGCTTCCCATCCAAGGTCATCCAGTATGATCGTGCGCCGCGAGAGGCCGGCGCGACGAAATGGAATTACTGGAAGCTCTGGAATCTCTCGATCGAGGGCATCACCTCTTCGACCCTGGCGCCTTTGAAGATATCGACCTATTTCGGATTTCTCACAGCGAGCGCCGCCTTTGCTCTCGGGCTCTTCTTCATCGTGAAGAAGCTCGTCTTCGGCGATCCGGTGGCGGGCTTCTCGGCGCTGATCGTCGCCATGCTTTTTCTGGGCGGCGTGCAGCTCACCGTGCTCGGCGTCATCGGCGAGTATCTTGGGCGCATATTCAACGAGACGAAGAACCGGCCGCTCTACTTCGTGAACTCTATCGCGCCGTCGAACGTCGCTGGGGGCGGCGAAGCCACGGCGTTCGAGGCCGAGCGTCTCGCCGGCTGAGAATCCGGGCGCCGAACGGCGCCCTATCGCAGTGGAAAGGGCTGTCGAGTCTCGCCCGGGCGGTCCTCCCAGAGATCGCCGGTCTGCGCCGCCGGCGATACGGGCGGGCGGCTGGCCGCTGGCGGCGGCTCCATGGGGCGCGCCGCCGGCTCGGGGGGAGGCTGGGCGGCCCCTTCCTCGCGCGGCACCGCGCGCCGGGGCGTCTCGTCTGCTATGGCGCGGCGCGTGTTCGAAATGGTTTCGGCCCGACGGTAGACCTGATCTGTCGAGGAGAGCAGGCCGCGAAAATCCTCGCGCACGCGGTTGAAATTGTCTTCGAGCGCGACGACGCGGCGGCGAAGCCCTTCGACCTCCGCGAGGACGTGTCCAGCCTCGGTCTGGATAAGCTCCGCGTTCTGGCGCGCCCGCGCATCGCGCAAGACCGCGCGCATGGTGTGCAGCGTCGCCATGAGCGTCGTCGGCGAGACGATCCACACGCGCGCGCGGAAGCTGTCCTGCACCACGTCCGGGAATCGCGCGTGTAGCTCCGCATACATCGTTTCTGACGGGATGAACATGAGTGCGGAGTCAGCCGTCTCGTCGGGCACGATGAGTCGTTCGGCGATATCGACGATGTGGCGCAACGCAATGCGCCGGAATTCGTTTTCGGCGCGCGGATCCTGGTCGGCGCCCGGCTGATGCAGTTTCGAAAAAGCCTCGATGGGAAAGCGGGCGTCGATCGCGATCGGTCCCGGCGGATGCGGCAGCCTGACCAGGCAGTCAGCCTTGCGGTTGTTGGGGAGCATCGCGCGCATTTCAAAGGCGTCGGGCGGCAGGGCGTTGCGGACAATGTCGGAAAGCTGCACTGTCGGGGCGTTCGGGCCTGAAACGCGTTCCCCAAGCGCGCGTTTGAGCGACACGATCTCGTCGCGAAGGGCGCGCACATCCTGCGGGGCGCCGGCGATGAGATCGATGCGGCTTTGCATCTGCTCAAGCGAGGCGTTGATAGCGTCGCGATGTTCCGCCATGCGGCGGGCGAGTTCGCCGACCGCCCCCGAGCGTTCCTCCGCATAGGCGGCCTCGCCGAGTCCCGGCGCGCGGTCAGCAAGCCGGATGATGCGCTGGTCGAGATCGCGCGGCATGGCCTCGGCTGCTGGAGGCTGGGTCGCGCGCTGCGCGCGCTCGAAGCGTTGTGACAGCTCAACGAACTTGGCGTCGAATTCGCGCTGGATTTCGGCCCGCAGCGAATTGGCGTCAAGCGCGGTCGAGAGCTCCCGGTCCTTCAGCGCCCGCTCGCGGGCGTCGAGCGCCTGAAGGCGCTGGTCGAGAGAGGCTGCAAGCTTTCTACGCTCGAACTCTGCCTCGCGTTCAGCCTCGGCGCGGCGCTCGAAATCGCGGCGAAGCTCCTCCTCGGCGCGCATGCGGCGCTCTTCATCGGCGCGTTCGGCCGCCATGCGCCGCTCCTCGTCGAGGCGGCGACGCCAGTCGTCTTCCTCGTTGCGCGCAGCAGCGAAGACGGAGCGCGACAGCACGGCGGCGGAGGGGGGTTCGTCGGCCCCCTCGGCAGGGATGATCTCCACCGTCGTCTCGGTCTCGTCATTGGCCGGTTCGGCAGGCTCCGGCGCGGACTCATCATCCTTGCGCCTTTTGCCAAAGAGACCAGCGAACGGCGCCGGCTTCCTGGGTCGTGGAATCGCTGGCGCCTCAACCGCTTCCTCAGCATGCGAAATAGCGATCTCTGCTTCTTCAACCGGAGCCGACTCCAGCGCGGCGGGCGGCTCGGCCTTCGGCTCTTTCCTGCCGAATCCAAACAGCCCGCGGCGGGGCTTGAGGGTTTCTGCTTCGATGGGGGAGGGGACGACGGTGGTGCCATCCTCGAAGGTGATTTCTGCACCATCACCCGCCGGCTGGAAAATGTCGTCGTTCCGGGTGCTGGTCGCGGTTCCCCCGCCTTCGGCGCGGCCGATGCGCGAGCGCGTCAACAGAAAGACAAGCAGGCCAAAAACCAGGGCAAAGGTGATGAAACCGCCCCAAAGGACTGGCGGCGGCGCGTCAAAGATTCCGGCATCGGGCGCCTCAGTCGTCGCTGCGACCGGCTGAGACTCGGACGGGGACCGCCCTGCGGGCTCGACGCCCGGCTGCGCTTGAACTTGCATCGTCGGCCCCCAAGGCTGACACACCACCAAACCGGAACTATAGCGTAAGGCTCGGAAATTGCGAGCCTTTGGCGCGCTTGACGGAACGGCCCCCCGGCCATACGTGAGCGCTATGGCCATCCGCGAGATCCTGACCGCGCCGGACCCTCGCCTCCGCGAGAAATCGAAGCCCGTGGAGACGGTGGACGACCGCGTCCGCGCGCTCATGGATGACATGATCGAAACGATGTACAAAGCGCCGGGGATCGGGCTCGCCGCGATCCAGGTCGGGGTGCCGCTCCGGATCGTGGTCATGGACCTATCCGGGGAGGACGAGGAGAAAAAGCCGCTCTTCTTCGTCAACCCCGAGGTTTCCGATCAATCCGAGGAATCAAGCCTTTACGAAGAGGGATGCCTTTCGGTTCCGGAGTTTTTCGAGGAGGTCGAACGGCCCTCTCGCTGCAAGGTCCGCTATCTCGACTATAATGGTCAGCCGCAGGTGCTGGAGGCGGAGGGGCTGCTTGCGACCTGCATCCAGCATGAGATCGATCACCTCGAAGGCGTTCTCTTCATCGACCATCTTTCGCGACTGAAGCGCGACCGCATTCTGAAACGGATCAGGAAGGAACAGCGGCTCGCGGCTGAGTGAACCGCACGAAAGGGCGCGTTCGGATTAACCAGCCGGTGCGGCGCCGGCGACACGCCGGAATTGGAGAGTTTTCTCGATGCGCTTCGCCTTTATGGGGACGCCCGAATTCGCAGTTCCGTCTCTCGCCGAACTGATCGCCGCCGGCCACGAGATCGTCGCCGTCTATACCCGTGCGCCGCAACCGTCCGGCCGCGGACAAAGAATGCGGCCATCGCCCGTGCAAGATCTCGCCGAGGCGCATGGGCTTCCTGTCCGGACGCCAGCGAGTTTCAAGTCAGAGGAAGAACGCGCGGCCTTCCGCGCCCTTGATCTCGATGCCGCAGTTGTCGTCGCCTATGGCCTTATACTGCCCAGGACCGTGCTTGATGCACCGAAACTTGGCGCATTCAATCTGCACGCCTCGCTTCTGCCGCGCTGGCGCGGCGCGGCGCCGATTCACCGGGCCATCATGGCGGGCGATGTCGAAACCGGAGTCGAGGTCATGCGCATGGAGCCGACCCTCGACACGGGCCCTGTCATTCTTTCGGAGCGCATGAGGATTCGCGATGACGACACGGCCGGCGCGCTTTCCGAGCGCCTGGCCAGCATAGGGGCGACGCTGCTGACGCGCGCGCTGTCCGCAATTGAGCGCGGGGCCGCCGCGGAGACGCCGCAAGCCGCCGAGGGCGTCACCTATGCGGACAAAGTTTCCAGCGCGGAAGCGCGCATCGACTGGACCTGCGGAGCCAGGGAGATCGACTGTCGCATCCGCGGCCTCAGCCCGTTTCCCGGCGCATTCTCGGAAATCAGTGGAAGCAAGGGTCGCGAGCGCGTTAAATTTCTTCTGTCGCGCAAGGCCGAAGGGTCCGGGGCGCCCGGCGAAATCCTGGCTGCGAATGAGCGCCTCGTCGTCGCCTGCGGCGAGGGCGCCGTAGAGATTTTGAAACTTCAGCGCGCCGGCAGGGCGCCGCAATCGGCCGCCGAGTTTCTTCGCGGCCATCCGCTGAAAACAAAAGAGCGCCTGTGACGGACATCAGGCGATTCAAGCTCATCCTCGAATATGACGGCAGACCCTTTGTCGGCTGGCAGCGGCAGGACAATGGCCCCTCTGTCCAGGGATCATTAGAGGATGCGGCATTCAGGTTTTCCGGCGTACGGTGCGCTGCGGTCGCTGCGGGCCGCACGGATGCGGGCGTACATGCGCTGGCGATGCCCGTCCATGTCGATCTGCCCGCGCGTTTTGACGCTGATACCGTGCGAAACGCACTCAACTTCTACCTGAAGCCGCTTCCGATTGCGGTAATCGAAGCCTGCGAAACGCCTGCGGACTTCCACGCGCGGTTCTCGGCCAAAGCGCGCCGCTATCTTTATCGTATCGTCAATCGACGGGCGCCGCTCACGCTTGATGCGGGGCGGGCCTGGCGGATCGGGCCGCCGCTCGACGTGTGCGCAATGCAGGCCGCCGCCGAGCGCCTTGTCGGGCGTCACGACTTCACCACCTTCAGGGCCGTGCATTGCCAGTCCCCGTCGCCGGTCAAAACACTGTCGACGCTTGGCGTCGCCCGCAGGGGCGATCATGTCGAATTCAGCGCCGCGGCGCCTTCCTTCCTGCATCACCAGGTCCGTTCGATGGTCGGGACAATATGCGAGGTCGGACTCGGCCGCTGGAGGGTCGATGAGGTGCGGTTGGCGCTTGAGGCGAGGGACCGCGCAAGATGCGGGCCTGTAGCGCCGCCCGATGGCCTCTACTTCGTCGCCGCCGTTTACGAGAACAGCTGATAAAGACCGAAGGCGAACGTTGTCGCGAGGTTCTGCGCGATCAGGCCGATCAGCGTGAGGAGAATGATGACCGGGAGCGTCCACGCGGGTTCGAGCTGCAGCGCACGTCGCAGGTAGCCCCAGAACAGCGCGATCGCGATCACGACGACGGGCAATGTGAGGAGCGCGCCGAAACCGCTGGCGCCTTGCCAGAGGATGGCCGCAGCGGGAAGCGACTGCAGGCCAGCCAGCGGGACTTGCAGCCAGTTAAAGCCCGCGATCAGCTCGGCGGCGCGCCGGCTCGCCCCGACTGCGCGTGCAAGCAGGCCGAGAAAGAAGAGGGTCGCGCACCAATCGACATAAGATCCGAAAATCTGGATCAGAAGAAACGCGGACACGGGCGCCGTGAATATCGGTTCGCTGTCGAGCGCTGGCGTCGCGCGCGCCGCAACGCGGGCCGCCGCCGCGTTCGCTGCGAGAAAAGGCGCAGCGTAGATCATGGCGGCGAAAGACTGGAATACGCCGTCTACGGAGCGGTCGAGCTGCTCTGTCCAGCCGGGGCGGCCGCGCGCCATGTTCCATACTGCTTCGATCTGGCTTGCTGCATATTGCAAATTGATCATGAGAAGCTGCGCGCAATTATGTCTGCGTAGATTTCGGTCAGGCGAAGGATGTCGCCGATCGATGCGCGCTCATTTGTCTGGTGAATGGTCGCGTTCACGAGTCCGAGTTCGGCGACAGGGGCATAATCCTTTATGAAACGCGCATCGGAGGTGCCGCCAGTCGTCGAGTGTTCGGGCGCTGCGCCGCAGTGGGCCGCGACAGCGGCGTCGATCAGCGCAAGGAATTTTTCATCCCGGGTCAGGAAGGCCTCGCCTGACACCATGACATCAAGATCATAGGCGACGCCGAACCGCTCGGCCTCGCGGTCGAGGCGCTCTCGCAACAGCTTCTCGAGGGTCGCGCCGGTCCAGTTGGGGTTGAAACGCACATTGAATCGGGCGCGGGCTGATTGAGGAATCACATTGTGCGCAGGATTTCCGACCTCGAGATCGGTCGCCTGCAGGCTGCTTGGCTGGAAATGGTCAAAGCCGTCATCGAGGGGCTCGGCGAGCGCGACCGTCATGGCGGCGAGCGCATGCACGGGGTTTGCGGCGCGGTCAGGATAGGCAACGTGGCCCTGACGTCCTTTGACAGTGAGCCGGCAGTTCATGCTGCCGCGGCGTCCGACCTTGATCACGTCGCCGAGGCGCTCGACGCTTGAGGGCTCGCCGACAAGGCACAGATCGATCCTTTCGCCTTTCTCCGAAAGACGCCGGAGCACCTTGCGCGTGCCGTTGAGCGCGACGCCCTCCTCGTCGCCTGTGATCAGGAGGCTGATCGAATGGGCGGCCGCGCTCCCCGACACGATGCAGCGCTGGGCGGCGGCGATGAAAGCGGCGATCGCGCCCTTCATGTCGGCGGCGCCGCGTCCCCAGAGAAGGCCGCCGTCAACGGCGCCCTCGAAAGGCGGGTAGGTCCAGTCGCTCAATGGTCCCGTCGGCACCACATCCGTGTGGCCGGCGAAGCAGAAATTGCGCCCGCCGTGTCCCCAGCGTGCATAGATATTCTCGACCGGCGCCGTTCCCGGCTCCTCAAAGCGCATGCGCTCTATCCGGAATCCGAGGGACCGCAGCGCGGTCTCAACAACACCGAGCGCGCCTTCGTCCGCGGGCGTGACCGAGGGACAGCGGACGAGCGCGCGCGTCAGGTCGATGGGATCGATCAGGGAAGACACAGCCCGGTCGTAAGGCAGGAATCATCATCCCTCAAGTCTGTCGGCGAGGACTCCGCTAGAAGGAGTATCGCAGCCGCGCAGAGACAGCGAAAGCTGTCGCTGAGAGATGCGTTGACAGCGATCCTCTCAGGAAAGCGTCTGGCGAGGAGCCCGTCAGCACGAGATCGCGGTCGTCGAAAAAGGCGACTGCGGCGCCGAGGTCTCCCGACAGTCTTTCGCCGAGACGGCGCGAGCCGCCGATCGTCAGCCACAGGCGGTCGGCGTCCGGGATGCGCGGGCTGGCGATCTCGGCGTTGACCGGGGTCGCGTCGTACATGAGGCCGGCGCGGAAGATCGACGAATCCGCAAATTCCCATTCCCAGCCGGCCGAGATGGACCAGCCGTCCTTCCAGTCCTGCCTGAGGATTTCGGTCGGCTGCGCCTGATTGTTGAAGACGAGGGCCACCTCGTCGAAGGACGACCAGCGCGAATAGGTCGCTGAGGCAAGCAGCGTCAGGCAGTCGCAGGCTCGGTAAGAGAGGCCGATCCCGGCGATCGCAGGCGTGGTGAAGTCGGTCGTGAACCCGGTCGCAGCGAAGAGACCCGCAGCCTGATTGAGGACACGCGCCGCCGCGCTTTGGGCGATGTCGAAGCGCGCATCGCCTCTGATATCGTGCGTGATCTTGGAGCTGTAGGCGCCGCCGACGGTGAGGCGCGGAGAGAGCTCGGCGATGAAGCCCGCTGAAAAGCCGAGGCCGAGATCATCGCCGCCGAATTCGGCGGGCAGATCGCTCGTTCCCGGGACGAACCCCGTGATGTTGCTCGCGGCGGCGGCCCCGGCGGCGTCTATGATGGCGCTGATGGAAAGGTCTGCATACTGAAGGCGGAGGCTCGCGCCGAGGGTGAGGGCGTCAGTCACCTTGATGGCGAGTGTCGGCGACGCCGCTAGCGACACAAGCTCGGAAGTCTGCGCCTGGTAGCGGATGACGGAGTCGGGGGAGAAGTCGGACTTCAGGCCGAAGTGGGATGTGAGGACCAAGCCAACCGCGACACGGTCGCCGATCGGCGCGGCGACGGAGAGGTTGGGGATGACCCCCGGCCGCATGTAACCGCCGCCATCCCTCTCGCCCGTAATCGGGATGGAGCCGAGGAGGCGCCCTTCGGCGTCGCGATATTTCGACGTCGCCGTGACTGCGGTGGCGCTGAAGCTGATGTCGAAACCGTCGACGCCTCCAACGGCCGCCGGATTGTAGGCGGCGAATCCCGGGTCGGCGGCGCGAGCTTGGGCGCCGGCAAACCCTGCGCCTAGCGCGGCTGCGTTCTGCTGCTCGATGGCGAAGCCGCCGGCCGCCGCGCCGGCCGCCGCCGCGTCAATTCCGCCCAAAATCATCAGGAGGGCGATGATGCTCCTCGTGTTGTTCATTGGTACGCCGCCCCGCTCTGCTGCCGTAACATTCGTTAACCAAAATTAGGATGCTTCCACCGCAAACGAAAGGCCAGCCGGCGGAGGGGTTGAAATTAACCATTTCTTAAGGAAGACTATTCGCGGGGAGGAGACAATTAAGTGTTGCAGTGCGAGCGGGCTGAACATGGCGAAACATTACGAGGAACTGGCCGGCGCCAGCGGACGGGCGAGCCAGTTTCGCCACCGCCGCTTTGAGGCCTTCGAGCTTTTTCAGGGCGAGCCTCCGCGAATCGTCTTCGACGAAGAACCCTATGATTTGAAGGACATCAGCAGTTCCGGCGCCGCAGGCGCGTCGGCGCTTGCCCCGGGAGGCGCTCACGATCTTAATCGTATCGGCGTTCTGCGCCTCGTGCAGCGCGGCGAAGAGATTTTCCGCGCCGAAGCGCGCCGGGCGCGAAGCGACCTAAAATCCGGCCGCCATGTCTCGGGTTTTGCGCTCGACCGCGCGCGGTTCGACCTTCCAGAACTTCAGAGACGGAACGCGCTCGCCATCGCCGCCGCCCCGCTGGAGCTTCCGGCGAAAGACGCTGTCAGCGCGGAATACAAAGCCTTCTGCGCCGATGTCCAGGCTTTCGTCGGCGCCCACTGCATGCGCATAGACCGGTTGTTCGGTGCGACGGAAACCCGCTTTTCCGCGGCGGAGCGCGAGCAAATATTTAGGAGCCTGATGAACGCCGTCGAGGGCGACTGGCGCGCGCTGCTCCTGCGTGGCAACCGCCTGGCGCTCGACATCCGCGGCGACAAGGCGCGGCTGAAGGCGATGAAGCAATACACGGAAGCGGCGGTGACGCCGATCCTCATTGGCGGTGCGACATGGCGGCGCTGCTATTTCAAGCCCATGGGCTATCCCGGCGACTTTCACATCATGAACTACATGTACGATCAGCGGCCTGAGGGAGCGACCCTGCGCGAGAATTTCCTGCATGGGCTTGGGTTGATCGCCGGGCGACCGATCGATACGCGCATGCGCACGCTTGCGCGTCTTGTCGTGGAGCACTTTGCAAAGTCGCCAGCGTCCGCAGAGCGCCGCATCGCCAGCATCGGCGCAGGCCCATCGCGAGAACTGGAGCACATTCTCGCGGCGCTCGATCCGGCCGCGACCCTGGTCGCCACGCTTATCGACCAGGAGGTGGACGCGCTCGAATACGCCGCCAACCGGTCTTTCGCCTTCAGGGAAAGCGGCAGGCTGAAAATTGAAGCGCGGCATACTACTTTCAAGAGCATGTTTGACCCCGGCGGCATCCAGGGCCTTGCCGGCCAGGACGTCATCTATTCCCTCGGGCTTGTCGACTATTTCAGCCCGTTGCTGGCGACACGCTTTGTCAGTCGCGCCTACGACCTCGTCCGCCCCGGCGGCAAGGTCATCATCGGCAATGCGAGCGATTCGCCGCAGGGCACCTACTGGGCGATGGAGCAGGTGCTCGACTGGACGCTCTACTTCCGCAGCAAGGATGACATGAGGGCGCTCGCCCGCGAGGCGCCGGACGCGCACATGACGATCTGCGCGGATCCGCTCGATTCGATCTACTTCCTGGTGCTTGAAAAGCCGGTCTGAACTCACGCGGCCGAGGCGATGCGCTCGGCCAGCGGGAATTCGATATCGACCGTCGTGCCGACCCCGATCGCCGAGCGGAGCGACAGGGCTCCCTTTTGATCGCGAACGATCTTTTCGGCGAGCGTCAGCCCAAGGCCGGTTCCTTCCGCAGTTCGCGACCGCACGTCCTGCGCCAGAGAGAAGGGCTTGAAGGCGTCCTTGATCTGCGCCTGCGTCATGCCGCGGCCAGTGTCTTCGACACGGATCAGATAACCGCCCGTGGGCGCACGTAGTCCTGAGACCACGACCGTCTGGCCGCGTGAGGAAGCGGCGACGGCGTTTTCGACGACATTGGAGAGAGCGTAGAGCGTATGCGACACGTCGATTTCGATCCCCCCGCGGTCAATCTGACCGGCCTTGATCGCAACACCGGACCTGGCCAGCCGCTCGCGCATCTGCTCGACCAGCGTCCCAATGAGTTCAGAGCCGGAAATCTCTTCGAACTCGAATTTCATCGTGCCGGCCGCTGCGTCCGCGTAACGCAGCATCTTGCCGATGCGGTTCAGCATCTGGTGGGCGGATGCGCTGATCTGGAGCAGCGGGTCCGGGGGCGCGTCCTTGCAACTGGACTGCATCACCTCGGCGAAGCCGAGGATTTGGTGCAACGGCGTCCGAAGCTCGTGGCTGAGGATTGACAGAAAATTCGATTTCGAGCGGTCCGCGGCGGTCGCCTCGACCAGCAGCCGCTTGATATAGGCGGCGTCCTCCTCGCGCTGACGGTTTCGGTAAAAGAGCAGCCGCGACTGTATCTCCTGCGCGTAGGTGGTCGCGATCGAGACAATCGTGATCCAGGTAAAGAAGAAGTGCCCGGACAGGATTTCAGTTTCGCTCTTCGGCGAGATGACGGTTACAGTGAGCGACCATGCGGCGAAGGAGGCGATATAGATCGCCGCAGCGGCCTCGAAGCGCAGGCGTTGCAGGCAGGCGAACAGGATAAAGATCGCGAAGATGCCGATGATATAGGGCGGCGCGCCTTCCTTCGGCGCCATGCCGATCATGGCGATGATCGAGAACGCGCCGAGCAGGAGCAGGCTCGCCGTGCCGACCATGAAATATCTCCGGAAGCGGGGCAGGAACGAGATCGCGACGATCCCGGCGGCAAGAGGTCCCGCGATCCCCCACCTTAGAGTCAGGACAGCCGCCAGATTGTCATCGAAGGTCAGCAGATCGAGAATGCCGAAGAGATAGTAGATCGCGATCCCTGCGAGATTGACGATCCCTCCCTTCGGCGCCTCGACCTCTACGAGATAATCCTGATAGGCGCTTTCATTGTCGCGGGATGCAAATCTGGCGCGCCGCCAGTTCAAGAGCCCGCGGTCAAGGGTTCCGAACAGCGCGCGGCCGATCGTATCCCCCATGACCCTGAAGCGCTGGGCCGGGCGACTGGTCGCAGGTGTCTCGAAGGTCTCCGCCATGTGTCGGCCAAGTTACGGGAGATTGGTTACTGCTTTTGCGTGGCAGACCGAGCCGACGTTCCGCAGACGGCTATTGCGTCGGCCGCATCAATTTCTTAAAAATTGCCTAATGACGACGCTGGAACTTGCCGAAACTGGCCAACCGGCCCGCCGCGCTCGTGTGGAGTCGAGCGCGTTTGTCGTGGCTTATCTCTTTGCCGCCGTTGCGGGCGTCGGCGCGGCGTCCTGCGTGTCGGCGCTGGCCGGCGTAATACCCTACTGGGCGGCGTCCGCGATCAACTTCGTCGTCCTGTACCTTTTTGCGCATTTTAACCACGAGTCCTCGCACGGAAATATCTGCGGCGTGCAGACCCAATGGCGCTGGCTGAACGACGTGGTCGGCATATTCGGCGGGTTTTTCCTGCTTCTGCCGCGGCCGATCTTCCGGACCGTCCACCTCGCGCACCACCGGATGACGAACCATCCCGAGCTCGACTGCGATCTGTGGATGGCCGGTAGCAATCCGCTCTCCACATTTCTGCGATGCACGACATTGCTCGTCGGCTATGAAATCAGATTGTGGCGGCTGGTGCGGCGCGGCCTCGCTCCAGCGAGCGCAATCTGGGAGACTTGGGCCTGGCGCGGGCTCGCTCTTGCAATTATCGCGGCCGCGACGACCGCCGGCTATGGCTGGGAGGTTCTCTTTCTCTGGATCGGACCCGCACTCGCGGTGACGCCGCTGCTCGCCTTTCAGTTCGCCTATATCGTGCACTACCCGCATCGGCACGGCGACGCGCATCAGGCGAGCCGCGTTCTGGTTGCGAAGGACCGCCGCTTACAGCCGCTTCTGACTGCGATCTTTCTGTTCCAGAATTATCATCTGGTGCATCACCTGAACCCTCGCGCGCCCTTCTACCGATATGGCGAGATCTATCGGGAGATGGAGAAAGACCTTCGCGCCCGCAACGCCGCGATCGGGACCGTGATCTGATTTACAGAAAACATGGTGGGCGCACATAGGATCGAACTATGGGCCTCCACCGTGTCAAGGTGGCGCTCTACCACTGAGCTATGCGCCCGCCCCAAAAAAAGCGTCTCTATCCGGGAAGGATCGAAAAGGGAAGAGGGGATCGAGGCGGCGCGCCCATCGTCAGGCGGCCACGACGCGGCCGACCTCCCGCACGAGATCTTTCAGGTGAAACGGCTTCGAAAGGACCTTGGCGTCCTGCGGCGCCTTGTTCGCAGGATTGAGGGCGACGGCCGCAAAGCCTGTTATGAACATGATCTTCATGTCGGGGTCGATTTCGGCGGCTTGGCGCGCGAGTTCGATGCCGTCCATGACCGGCATGACGATGTCGGTCAGGAGGAGGTCGAATTCCCGGAGCTGCAGTTCGGTCAGCGCCTCGTCGCCCTGGCCTGCCTCGACCACAATGTGACCGGCCTTCTCCAGCGCCTTCTTGAGGAAGCGGCGCATCGATTCATCGTCTTCAGCCAGGAGTATCGCCGCCATCCGTCCACGCCTCTGGTTGTCCGCCGTCAACGATAGGGCGCATCGCCCAGTTTTTGAACAGCGCGAAAAAATCTTTGATCCGATTTCCATCCAGCAAGAAGCGCGCCGGGGCCCGCTTCCGCAATTTTTAATGCCGCAGCCCTAACGAAACCTGCGGTTTGACGGTAACATCGCCGAAGCGGAAAGAAGGACTGGATGGCGGACCCCGGCGCGCACGATCTCGAACGGCGCCCCTCGATTGAGGTGCTGGCGCCAGAGCCCTTGGGCTCGCCCTTCGTCTTCGCCTCGCCCCACAGCGGGCGTCGCTACCCGGCCGAACTATTGCGCATGAGCCGTCTCGACCGGCACGGGCTGCGGCAGTCCGAGGATTGCTACGTCGATCTGCTCTTTGACGAGGCGCCGAGCATCGGCGCTCCGTTTCTGCGCGCGCTCTTTCCGAGGGCTTTTGTCGATGTCAACCGCAGCCGTCACGAACTCGACCCGCGAATGTTCGCTGATTCCCTGCCCCGGTCCGTCGATGCGCGATCAAACCGAGTGATAGCGGGCCTTGGCGTCATCCCGCGCATTGTCGCTGACGGCAAGGATATTTATGGCAAGAAGCTCAACTATTTCGAGGCGCGCCAGCGCCTTTCCTTGTGTTACGATCCATATCATCAGGCGCTCAGTGAACTGCTGGACCGGGCCCGGCGCAGGTTTGGCTGCGCCGTTCTGATCGATTGCCACTCCATGCCGTCTGCGGGCGTGGCGCCAATCCGGGACGGCGACCGGCGCATCGACTTCGTGCTTGGAGACCGTTTCGGCGCGTCCTGCGCACCTGGTCTTGTGAGCCTCGTGGAAATGTCGCTCGCTGGCATGGGCTACGCTGTGTCGCGCAACGCGCCCTACGCCGGCGGGTTCGTCGCTGCGGCCTATGGCCGGCCCCTCGAGGGCACCCACGTCCTTCAGATCGAGATCAATCGGGCGCTCTATCTCGATGAAACGCGCCTCGCCCGGACTGGGGGGTTCGAAACCCTT
>CAYTVQ010000016.1:0-19320 GCA_964441615.1 uncultured Caulobacterales bacterium
GCTTGACGCGCTTGGCCTTGGGGCACGTCTCGTGGACGAATACTATGCGCGTATCGAAATAGCCGTCCTCGCCGGTCAGCGACTTGTAGACGAAGTCGGCCACCTTGTGCGCGGCGCGCCGCCAGTTGTCGGCCGGCGTCTTGAACGACACGGCGCCGAGCTGCTCGTCGGCATAGACGTCCCAGACCCGCGTTGCGACCTCGATGCGCCCGTCAGGCAAGGCCTTCACATCGGCGACGACGAGCACCTGCGCATTGATGAGGCGCCAGTCAGCGAAGCGCGGACGCACGTTCACGCTGGTCAGATTCTCGATATAGGCCCTCGGATCGATGATGCTGAAGAGGCCCGAACGGTCGAGATCGGCCTTCACGACCTCCGTAATGTTCTTGGCGAGCTGCGGATTGCCGCTGGCGTCCGCGATGAATTCCGGCACGGCGATCGGCATCGGTTCGATATTGCCTTGCGTGATATCGATTTTCACTCGCGCCTGCGCCGCAAGCGGCGCCACGGCGAAAGCGATCGCAGCGGCCAGGAGCTTGAAGGTCTTCATCATGGTCTCTTCTTCCCGCATCTTTAGGGGCGCACAGCGCCGGTTAGAATTGAAGTCGCAAATGCGGCCGAATTAAAATCCGGCCATCTGGCTCGGGTCGAAATTCAGCTCCATCTCTCTCCAGATGTGGTAGCGCTCGCGCGCCAGAAAATCATAAGGCTGGCATGCGATCACGGCGCGCACCGCGACCTGTTCCGCCATCTTCCAGAACTGGTTGCCTGACATGCTGATCTGCATGGCGTTGACGGTGCGCGGCTGGCCTTTGAGGGTGCCATCCTCATTGAGTTCGACTTCGAGACGGACGATCAGCTTCTCGGGCTCCGGGGCGCCGATGAGGCTTTGCGTCTGCCAGCACCTGCCGACCGCCGCCTGCATCTTGGAGATGTCGCTCGCGGTCAGCCGGTCACCAGCGCCCACCCGCTCCTGATTGCGTTCGCCAACGGGAACGTCCGAAGGCGCGCCCCTGTCCGGCTCCTTGACGCGCTCCTTGTCGACGAGCTGCGACAGTCGGTCGAGATCGAGATCGTCGGGCTTTGGTTTGACAGGCTTCGGCTCCGGCTTCTTCTCCGGTTTGGGCTCAGGCTTCTTCTCCGGTTTGGGCTCGGGCTTGATTTCGGGCTTCACTTCAGGCTTGGGCAGAGGCGGCGGCTCTTCCTTGGGGAGCGGCGGCGCTTCTGCCTCTTTCGGCGCCGGCGGCTCCTCTTTCGGAGGCTCCGCTTTGGGCGGCGGCTGCTTTTGCATGGCCGGGACGCTGGTCAGCTCGGCAAGCTCGGCCTTGCTGATGATTTCGATCGGCACCACCGGCTCGGACTGAACCTTGGTGCGCCACGAGTCCGGAAGAGAGATGAAAGCGAGCCCCAGCACGCCGGCGTGCAGCACGATTGAGACTGGGACTCCGATACGCAAGGCGCGGCTCTCCCGCGGTTACTTGAGTTCAGGATCGGTCACGAGTCCGATCTGCCGGAACCCGGCGGCGTTGATGCGGCCCATGACGCGCACGATCTCGCCGTAGGAACGCGACTGGTCGCCGCGAATGAAGATACGCTGGTCGTAGCCGGCCTTGGCGATGGCGGTGAGGCGCGGCACCAGGCTGTCGATATCGACCTGCGTATCCTCGACGAAAATGACGCCGTCGCCGGTGACGGTGACGGTCAAAGGCTCGCCCTGGTCGGGAATGGGCTTGGCCGCGGTCTCGGGAAGGTCAACTGCGACGCCAACAGTCAGGAGCGGCGCCGCCACCATGAACACGATCAGCAGCACGAGCATGACGTCGACCAGGGGCGTCACGTTGATTTCCGACATCGGCCGCACCCGGCCCGGCCGGTGGCGATGCGGACCGTTATTGAGCGGCGCGCCCATCAGCGCGCCCTTTCATCCAGCTGCCGCGAGAGGATCGCGGAGAATTCATCGGCGAAGCCCTGCAGCTTCACGGCGAAGGAGTTGAGCGCCGCCGAATAGCGGTTGTAGCCGATGACTGCCGGAATCGCTGCGACAAGACCGAGGGCCGTCGCAAACAGGGCCTCGGCGATGCCCGGCGCAACGACGGCAAGGTTGGTGTCTTTGGTGAGCGCGATCGCCTGGAACGACGTCATGATGCCCCAGACCGTGCCGAGGAGGCCGATGAAGGGCGCCGACGACCCGATGGTCGCGAGCACGCCGAGATGGCGCTCGGCCTCTTCGAGCTCGCGCGCGACCGCGACATTCATCACCTTGTCGATGCGGTCCTTGGCGCCGGCGACCAGCGCTTCGGACTTTCCCGCATCCTTGGTGCGCGTCCATTCGGTCATGCCGCTGTCGAACACGCGCGCCATCGGATGGTCGATCTTGTCGCCGAGCTTGCGATGCAGATCGTCGAGCGGCTTGCCCGACCAGAACGCATCCTCGAACCGCCTGGACTTCGCCTTGAGGCGTCGGAACAGCAGCGACTTGTCGACAATGATCGCCCAGGACCAGACCGACGCGACGGCAAGGATGCCCATCACCACCTTGACGACGAGGCCAGCGCTCAGGAACAGGCTGACGAGGCTGAACTCCGCCCCGGCGCCCGCCGCCGCCGCGATTTGAGTCTCCATGTTCTAATCCCCTACGCTCGCCCGGTCGGCGCCGCCGCCGGGTTCAACAGGTTCGAATTCTTGAGGGGCCAGATCAGCCGCCCGCCACTCCCTAACATCGCCCGGGACCGGTTTCCTAGCCCGGTTGCCCGCCTTGACGCCGGGAAAGCGGCGATCTCGCGAAGATTTTAGGTCACCGGGCCTTCCAAAGGTTAAGTCCCCGTTGACCGGTCGCGGCCCGGCGCGTCACTCCCCCGCAAGACGCTGCGCAAGGTCGGCGGGCAGGCGCCGGGGCTTGCCGCCAAGATTCATGCAGGCCGCCTCGACATCGGCGCGCGCAAGAAGCGTCTCGCCTCGCCAGATCTCCTGTTTCAGGAACATGCGCGCCCCCCGAATCTCCTCGAAGGCCGTGCGCACGTCGAGGAGATCGTCGATCCGCGCCGGAACAATCCACTCGGTCGTCATCTTGCGCACGGCGAAGGCGAGCGGCTCGGCGCGCTTCAGCATCTCGCTGTGATGAATGCCGCTGGCGCGCAGCGCCTCGGTGCGTCCGCGCTCGAAGAATCTGAGATAGGCCGCGTGATAGACGACGCCGGAAAAATCCGTGTCCTCGTAATAGATGCGGACGGAATGAACAAACGTTCGGGGCACGGCGGATCAACCCTTAAACACAGACTCGCGGTGAAATCTCAGAAAGCGGGGATTAGGGCGGACATGAACATCATTAGGGAGCCGCGCATAGCCGTCCCGATGCATCATGGCCAGCAGGTTCGAAGGCACCCTGTCTTTCGCCGCCAGAATTCTTCCGTCATCCGCAAGCGAAACGATGCCGCGGTCGAACATCCAGTGAAATGTGGAGGAAAGCGCAAGACCATTGCGAACGGTATCGGGACCGCCGGCCTCGACCGACTGTATGTGCGCCGCCTGCACTTCGGGCCGCCCCAGACCATTCAGAATGCGCAGGCCTGTGAACGCGCAGGTCCGGTCATATGCGGCGCGGACCTGTCGCGAGAAGGCCCGATCCCTGAAGGGACGCGAAACGACCGCTTCGATGATCGGCCTCTCAAAGGGCTGCTGCTCCTCGGCGACGCCATACGCGGACGCCATTTCCGCATCCGGGATGAAGTCCGGAAGGTCCGTGCGGAAGCCCTTCGTCAGGATCGCGTTGAACTCGGCATCATCAAGATTGCGTACGGCTCGACCAAACGCTCCCTTGTTGACCCCGCCATCGGCCAGCGCCAGCGCCGACTCGAAATACTCCGCACCCGCGCGAAATGAGACTGGTTGATCGAATTCCAGATAGCTGCCCTCTTTGACGAGAGCGTAAAAGTGGCCTGCAGTGTTTTGGTCCTCGACGATGCGATCGACGAAAGCGACCGCGAAATAGCTCTGCCGCCCGCCCCGCGCCTCGCGGGCGGCGCCAGTGCGCCCGGGCTCGTAATAAACGATGAAATCGCCGACGGTCCTTTCGACCTGGCGCAGATAGGTTCTCGGGAAATGGTACCGCGTCGCCGGATCGTCGTCGTAGGAGGGCGTGATGCGCGTTGTGAAGACGCCCTTCATGCCTCACGAGTCCCCGAACAGGTCGCTGCTCGCACCCTTCGGCGCGGCGAGTCCGAGATGCTTCCAGGCGCTCTGCGAGAGCACGCGCCCGCGCGGCGTGCGCTGGATGAGCCCGCATTGCAGGAGGAAGGGCTCGACCACGTCCTCCACCGCATCGCGCGATTCGGCGAGCGCGGCGGCGAGCGTTTCGACCCCGACCGGGCCGCCGCCGAAATGCTCCGCAATCAGACGAAGATAGCGCCGGTCGAGCGGATCAAGACCGAGCGCGTCGATTTCAAGGCGCTTCAGCGCCCGATCGGCGACGGCGCGATCGATGCTCGCCGCGCCCTCGACGGTCGCGACGTCGCGCACCCGGCGCATGAGGCGCCCGGCGACGCGGGGCGTGCCGCGCGAGCGGCGCGCGACTTCCATGGCGCCGTCCTCGCTCATGGGCGCTTTGAGCTTTTCGGCGGCGCGCCGCACGATCGCGCAAAGCTCCGCCGGCGCATAGAAATCGAGCCGCACCGGAATGCCGAAACGGTCGAGCAACGGCTTTGCAAGGAGGCCCGAGCGCGTTGTCGCGCCGATCAGCGTGAAGCGCGGCAGCTCGATCTTCACCGACCGGGCGCTCGGCCCCTCCCCGATCATGAGGTCGAGCGCGAAATCCTCCATGGCGGGATAGAGAATCTCCTCGACCGCGGCGGTGAGGCGATGAATTTCGTCGATGAAAAGGACGTCGCCCTTTTCGAGATTGGTGAGGATGGCAGCGAGGTCGCCGGGCCTGGTGATCACCGGGCCGGAGGTCGAACGGAAATTGACGCCAAGTTCGTTGGCGACGATATGCGCGAGCGTCGTCTTGCCGAGCCCCGGCGGCCCGTGGAAGAGCACGTGGTCGAGCGCCTCGCCGCGCGCACGCGCCGCTTCGATGAAGACGCGCAGATTGTCCTTGGCATGCGCCTGCCCGACGAAATCGGCAAGGCGCTTCGGCCGCAGCGCCGCATCCGCGTCTTCGGATTTCGGCGCGCCGTCGATGAGGCGATCGTCCTTGCGCAGAGGTTCAGCCACGGGGTCGCTCCATCACGCCGCAAGCTCCTTGAGCGCCCGCTTCACGAGGTCGCCGACGTTCGCCTCCTCGCTCAGTTCCTGGGCGGCGGCGCCGACGGCGCGCCGCGCCTCGACGCCGTCATAGCCGAGATGGGCGAGCGCTGAGACCGCATCCGCGCGCGCCGCCGATGCGCCGCCCGCCCGTTCGCCCGCCGCCGTCTTTCGCGCCGCAACAGCGAGCACCGCGCCCGAGCGCGCAACGCCGCCGATCTTCGATTGCAGCTCCGTGACGATGCGCTGCGCGAGTTTCTTGCCGACGCCATGTGCGCGGCTGATGGCCGCGACATCCTCGGCGGCGACCGCATCGTAAAGATCGTCCGCAGGCAGAACTTGCAGGACAGAGAGCGCATGGCGCGCGCCGACGCCCTGCACCGACTGAAGAAGACGGAAGGCTGCGCGTTCAGCCTCATTTTCGAAAGCGTAAAGACGAATGAGGTCTTCGCGAACGATCGTCTCTATACTGAGAGTCGCCGCCTCGCCGACGCCAAGACGCCCGAGCAGCCGCGCATGGGCGTATACTTCGTAGCCGACGCCGCTGACGTCGATGACGGCGCTGTCGGCGTCGATGGCGGCGACGACGCCCCTGAGGCGGCCGATCATCTCTCTACGCGCATATTTTCCGCGCTCCTCTCGAATGGGCATGGGCGATGGCGACGGCGAGAGCGTCCGCTGCGTCGGCGGCCTGGTCGCCGGACGCAGGCAGGAGCACGCGCACCATGGCCTGCACCTGCTCCTTGGCGGCGTGGCCTCGGCCCGTCACCGCCTTCTTCACCGAATTGGCCGCATATTCGGAAACCTCGACGCCTGCGGCGGCGGGAGCCAGCAGCGCGATGCCGCGCGCCTCGCCAAGAACGAGCGCGTCCTGCGGGCTGGCGTTCACAAACGTCGCCTCGACCGCCGCTTCCGCCGGACGGCGTTCGGCGATGAGGCGCGACAGCTCGGCGAAAATATGGGCGAGCCGCGCGGCGCGCGCGGCGCCGCGCCTGGGGCGGATCACCCCGGCGGCGACGAAGGAGAGTCGAGGGCCGGCGCAGTCGATGACGCCCCAGCCGGTCGCGGCGGAGCCGGGATCGAGCCCCAGAATGCGAATCACCTCGGCCATGGCGGGACCATAGGCCGATTGGAACGAAACAGGAATCTCCTGGCCATGGCTATTGCCGAAGCTGCGGCGGCTTTTTCGCGGCTGCGCTCGCGAGCCTCGCCCGCAGATCGACGGCGTTGAGGCGCATCGATTCGGGAAGGCTGTCGGCGGCGAGCAGCGCCCGGTCGAGCCACATCAGCGCCTCGGCCGGGTTCCTGGCGCGACCGTCGCCCTCGCCGAGCGCCACGGCATAGAGGAACTGCCCCTGGGGATCGCCGGCCCGGGCCGCCTTTTCGAACCAGTCGGCCGGCTTCTCGGGCGTCGGCGTCTTGCCGTTATGGGCCATGAGCCCCAGCGCCACATAGGCTTCTGGCAGTCCGGCGTCTGCCGCCGCCTTCATGAGCGCGTAGGTTTTTTCCAGATCCGGGGCCCCAAGGCGGTCTGAATCATGGAGGAGCGCGAGGTTGTATTGAGCGTCGGCATGGCCCTTTTCGGCGGCGCGCAGATAATATTCGGCCGCCTTGCGGTCATCCTGGGGAACGCCGTCGCCGGCGAGATAGGCGTTGCCGAGGAAATACTCCGCGCGCGGATCCTTACCGGCGGCCCCCTTCTCGAACCATGTCGCAGCGAGCTTGGCGTTCTTTGCGACGCCAAGGCCGCCGGCGTGTATTTGGCCGAGCCGGGTCGCGGCGCCGGCATGGCCGCTCTCCGCCGCCATGCCGTACCATCCGAGCGCGCGCTCATAGTCCTGCTTCACGGCGCCGCCGGCGAAGGCGAGCTCGCCCAGCGCATATTGCGCATCGGCGCTCCCGGCCATCGCCGCAGCGTAATAATGCTCGATGGCGGCTTGAACATTTTTCGGCCCGCCATAACCGCGCTCTTCAAGGAACCCAAGCATGTGCTTCGCGTCGCGATCCCCCGCAGCGACAAGCGGCGCCAGAGCCGCGCGCGCGCCGGCGTAATCCTCTGTCTGCAGAAGTTCGAGAGCGCGCGCGAGTTCCGGCGAGGGTTTCGGCGCAGCTTTGGGCGCCGGCTGCTTTCCGGCTCCGGCCTTCTCGGCGCCGACAGCGGCGGCCGGCAGGAGGAGAAGCGCAAGGGCGGCGGCGAGCGGGATCTTCATGGGCGCGACTCGGCGTGAAAACGCTTCCCTATGGCCGTATTCGGGGCGCCGCGCCATTACTCCCTTTCCTCCTTCGCGCGCGCGATCGCCGCAACAAAATCACGGACCGCCGCGGCCGGGCCGGACTCCGCCGCCCAGACGGCATGCGAGACGGCGAGGAAGTCGGCGCCCGCCGCGACGAGGGGCGCGCAATTTTCAGGCGTAATCCCGCCGATGGCGACTGAGGGAACCGTGGTCGCGAAACTCCACCATGCGAGGAGGTCCGGGGACGCGCGCGCCGGCGCCTCCTTTGTCGCGGTGGGGAAGAACGCGCCGAAAGCGACATAGTCGGCGCCCCGTTCCGCAGCCTCGATCGCAAGGTCCTTCGAGCTGTGACAGGTGACGCCGATGGAGGCGTCCTTGCCCAAAAGCGCGCGCGCCTCGGCGAGGCTCCCGTCCTTCTGACCGATATGAACGCCGTCGGCGCCTGCGCGCCGCGCGAGATCGGGACGATCATTGACGAGCAGCGCGACGTCGCGGCCTCGGACAATCGGCATGATCCGTTCCGCCGCCGCCAGCACTGCGTCGTCCGCAGCCGGAACGCCGTCGCGCGATTTAAGCCTCAGCTGCAGGCAGGCGACGTCGCCGGCGTCGAGCGCAGCCTTCAGCGAATCCGAGAAGACGCCCAGGTCGGCGATCGCCGGCGGCGTGATCAGGTAAAGACGGCAGGCGCCCGTCATGACGTCCGCGCCCGCCGCCCTCACGCCGCGGCGGCGAGGCCTTCGCGCTCCGCCTGCGTCTTCTTGACGGTCGGTTTGAGCACGGACGCCTTCACCTCGTCCGGAATTGCGTTGTATACGGAGGGCGTGATGAAGCCGAGCCGTCGGCGGACGTCGGCGAGCGGCTGCGGAAGCAGCGCCTCGACATCGTGCTGGAGCAGAAAATCGACGCTTCGGCCCATGCGCGTCGCCTCCTTGAAGGCTGCGAGGACCGGGACTTTCGGGCTCGACAGTTTCTGCGCGACGAGGCCCACGCGGTTGATGAAGGCGATGCCGGGATTCTTCGTCTGCTCGCGCGTGAAGGCGAGATTGCAGAGTTCGCCGAGGGCGTCGCGGCCATAACCGGTCAGCACGTGCCAGAGGTCGTGGCTGATGTTGAGATGCAGGAAGAGGCGCATGAATTCCGGGAATTGCGTCGGCGCGTCGTAATCGATGCCGGCTTCCCTGGCGGCGCCGAGAAGGCCGTCGACGGTGAGATTTTCGCCTTCCATGAAGTCGAGATAGGCGCGCCCGACGCTGCCTTCGGGAAGCGAGCGGAGAAACGCCCGATTGGAGAGAATCTCTTCGAGCTTCACCGGCTCGGTCACGACGCGACGGCCATAGGGCGTCGCCACGAAGCGCGCGAAGAGGCGCTTGCCGGCGCCGCCGGCCAGATCGTGGATGATCTCGTAGACCTGGCGCGTATCTTCCTTGTTGAGGATCAGCTTGGCGACCGAGATGGTCGCGTGAAGCGGGCGCACCGGCAGATCGGGCGGAGCGGCGAGCCCGTCAACCCATTGGATTTTTTCAGGAGGGACTTCGGCGACGGTGACGGTCATGGGCTGGCTGTCCTTGCGTTTCTGAAGGTTTCCGGCGGCGCTAAACTGGTAAGTTTACATTCCCTGGACATGGGGCGCAACAAAGCGGCTTCAAGACGCGGCACGTAGATTCTCCACGCGCACGCTGACCGGAAGACCGGGCGTCAGGCGGGCGGCGCCGGCGGGCCGCGCCTCCACGAGAAAGACGAGCTTCTCACGCTCCTCGACCGAATAGATCACGGGCGGGGTGAACTGCGGCTCAGTCGCGACATAGGTGATGCGCGCCGCGATCGGCGCCTCGCACCGATCGCATGAAACCGAAACGGTTCCGCCGACTTGAAGCTGCGCGAGCAGCGCCTCGGGCGCATAGAAGCGCACTTTCAGGTTCGACGGCGGCAGCAGGGCGAGCACGGGATCGCCGGCGCCGACAATTTCGCCGACGCGGCGGTAGACACGCTCGACGGTTCCGGTCTCCGGCGCCGTCACTGAAAGATCGGCAAGCCGCTTGCGCCAGAGCGCGGCGAGCGCCTCGGCGGACTCGGCCTCGCGCGCGGCGGCGTCGCGCTCGGCTTTGGCGCGGGCGAGGCGTGCGGCGGCCGTCTCATAGGCGGCGCGGTCGGCGTCGACCCGCGCCTGCGTGACGACTCCCTGCGCCTTCAGCGCGGCGGAGCGGCGATAGCTGCGTTCGGCGTTGTCGAACTGCGCCTGCGCCTCCGCCACCTGCTCCTCGAGCGGGCCCTTGTCCGCGACGCGCGCGCGCGCGGCGGCCGCGGCGGCCTCTCCTTGAGCGAGCGACAGCTTCATGCGCTCGGGATCGATCCGGAACAGCGGCGCCCCCTGGGCCACGGCTTCGCCTTCCGAAACCATCAGGTCGGCGAGGACGCCCGCATCCTGCGGCGCGATGTAAAGAAGCTCCGATTCAACGTAGCCGGATAATACTTCATCGGATTTTTGCGCACAGGCGGCGAGGGCCAACGCGACGAGGACGACGACAGGGGAAGAGGGGAAAGGGGCGAGGGAGTTAAGGCGAGCGGCCGATCCTGCCGCCCTCACCCTTTGCCCCTCCCCCGCTTCAAAGCGCGGGAGAGGGGGGAGCCGGCGTGCGCCGATTTCCGATTTCCGATTCCCGATTCCCGTTTCCCGCCTCATGTCGCCATCCCCCGCATGAGGAGATCGAGCTGCGCGCCCGCGCGCTCCTGCGGCGAGCCCTGAGACGGGGCGCCGCCGAGAACATGTGTCCACATGGCGTGCAGGAGAAGCGGCCCCATCACCGCACGCGCGCCGAGGATGGGATCGACTTTGCGGAACACGCCGCGCCCAATGCCGGCCTCGATCAGTGACGCGATGGCGCCGAGCGCTTCCTCGACAACATGCTCGCGGTAATAGGCGCCGATCTCGGGAAAGCGCGGCGCGACCGAGAGCACGATGCGGGGCGCGGCGAACATGCGCGGATTTTCAAAGAGGGTGGTCATGGCCGCGATGATGCCGCCGATGGTGACGGCCGGACTGTCTTTCCCCTTCTCGGCGAGTTCGCGGGTGAGGCGCGCGAAAGGCGCGATCTCACGTTCGATCAGGGCGCGGAGCAACGCTTCCTTGCTCTCGAAATAGAGATAGAGGCCGGCCTTGGAGATCCCGGCGCGCCGCGCCACATCGTCGACCGGCGTCGCCTCGAAGCCCTGTTCGGTGAACGCGGCGAGCGCGGCGTCGAGAATCTCGTCGGGCCGCGCCTCGGCGCGCCGACGCCATTTCGGCTCGCGGACCTCGGCGGCGTCGCTGTCCCCGTTCAGCGGGGCGGCCTCCCTCCCCTCTTCGCCCGCGGGCCGAGGGGGGGCAGGCGGGGAGGCGCTCAGCGGGGTTTCGCCATCATAGGGAACCGCGTCAAAGGCCTTCACGATCGGCGCACGGGCGCGAAACTTGGTCTCGGGCGCGCGGCGGAAAGCACGGATCTCGGGCGACGTCTCGCGGGGGCTCTCTTTGGCCGGCGGCGCGGTCTCGCGGGAACGAGGCGGGCGCGCCGGACTTCGGCCCTCCCTCCTTTTCCCCGTTTTTCCGCTGTCCTTGTGCACGGCCGGTCTCCAAAATAACTGACCGGTAAGTTACTAACGAATGCCACCGAATTCAACCCCCCTGCGGTTGTATTTGGCTGTCCGGATTCGCGCCGCGGCCTATTCGGAAAGGTCTTTAGTAGCGGACCAGCGCGGCGCCCCAGGCGAGCCCGCCGCCGAGCGCGGCGAAAGCGAGGAGCTGGCCGCGCTTTATGTGTCCTTCGCGGATGCCGGCGTCGAGTGCGAGGGGGATCGAGGCGGCCGAGGTGTTGGCATGGCGGTCGATGGTGACGATGATGCGGCTCCAGTCGAGATCGAGGCGTTTGGCGCAGGCCTCGATGATGCGGATATTCGCCTGGTGCGGCACGAACCAGTCGATGTCTTTCAGGCGCACATTCGACTTGCGCGCGACCTCGATCACCGAGTTGGAAATGTTCTCGACCGCATTGCGGAACACTTCCTTTCCGTTCATGCGCACCTTGCCGACCGTCGCGGTGGTCGAGGGGCCGCCGTCAGAATAGAGGTGCCTGGCGAGGCGCCCGTCAGCGGAGATGTGGGTCCCGACGACGCCCCTGCCCGTGCCGCTCGCGACGGAGAGGACCACAGCCCCAGCGCCGTCGCCGAAGAGGACGCAGGTCGCGCGGTCGGTCCAGTCGAGAAAGCACGAAAGCTTCTCGGCGCCGATGACGAGGGCGTGGCGGATTTCTCCCGCCGCGATGAATTTATGCGCGATCGACAGCGCGTAGATGAAACCGCCGCAGGCGGCCGACACGTCGAAGGCGGGACAGGGCGGAACGCCGAGCTTGTCCTGCACATAAACGGCGGAGGCCGGGAACGTCTTGTCGCCGGTCACCGTCGCCAGGATGATGAGGCCGATGTCCTGAGGGCCGACGCCCGCGGCGGTCATGGCGCTGCGCGCCGCTGCCGCGCCCATGTCGGAGACCGCCTCGCCTTCGGCCGCGAAATGCCGTGCGCCGATGCCGGAGCGCGTGCGGATCCATTCGTCCGAGGTCTCGACGAACTTCGCGAGGTCGTCATTGGTGACGCGGCGCGCGGGCAAATAGGACCCGACGCCGGAAATGACCGCCTCGTTCTGCATGCCGATGCCGCCCGCGTGAAAACGCAACCTGCCCCAGGCGCCCACCATCGCACGGAATTGCTGCACTGCAAAGGAGGGCGGCGCCGCGCCCGGACGGCCAGCGTCACTTCGCCTTCGGCTTGTGGACGACCTGAAGGTTCAGGACCTCCGGCAGCTGTTCGGGCGAGCCGGCGAGGGACGAGAGGGGCACGGGCGCGGCGGGCCTCGCGGAGACTTCGAGCGTTCCGCCTTCGCCGACAAATTTGGCGACGGCGTCGACATAGCCGGCGAGGCGGGGATTGGCGATTGAAACGGCGGCGCCCGACAGGCGCACCATCGCGGGCGCGCTCTTGCGCAGCTCGGCGCCCGTTCCGCCCATCTCGATCGCGGAGATATCGAAGATCGCATCGAGCAGCTTCTTGTCGGCGAGCGTCATGTCGAAGCCGTCAATGCGGGCGAATTTGGCGAAGATGTCCTTCTCTTCGGCCGCCTGCGCCGCCGCCATCTTCTTCAGCTCCCAGCCGGAGAGCGCCGCATTGAGCCTGAAGTCGGCGAGCTTGTCGGAGAGGAACGCGCTCTTGAGCGTCGCGCCGCCCTTGTCCGGGTTCCAGTCCCAGGCGAAATCGGCCGACGCCTTCACGCCATCGAGCCCGTGCGACTTCAGCACGTCGAGCATCTTCGTTTCGCGCGGGTTCGCGTAGGCCGTGAAGTCGTAGACGAGGCCCTTGGTCTCGCTGCGGATCTTCGACGGCGCCAGCCAGACGAAATCCATGACCGGCACGCTCACCTCATCCGCCGACATGGCCTTCCTGCCGTTGATATAGGTGACGGCGTTGGCGGCGCGGATCGAGCCGAGGTTGATCAGGTCGCGCGCGCTCATGGGCGGGCGCTCCTTCTTCACGCCATAGGCCATGAGCCCTGAGAGATCGATGGCGCGCCATTCAAAGGACTTTATGGTCACGCGCTGATTGTCCGGCGCGACGATGCCCTTCAAGGGCCCGGTCATCATGGCCCCGACCGGACCGCCGGCGGCGTTTTCGATGAGGTCGTCGGCTGCTGCGGGCCGGTCGAGTTCATAGGCGACATCGCGGGCGAGCACCGCGCCAAGCCTGCCGCCGCCGACGCCGACAATGCGGATATCGGGCGCCTTCAGCGAGAAGGCGCCGTCCTCGCCGACCTTTTCCGCGGCCGAGAGGTCTTTCAGATAGAGTCCGGCATATTCGAAGGTGTTGAAGAAGAGCGCGAGATTTTCGTCCTCGACCTTGGCGAAGCCGCCGCGGCGGAGGCGGAACTGGTCGATCTCGGCCGCGCCGATGGCGGCGCCGGCTTTCGGGTCCGAAGGCTTCACGCCGAAGAGCCGCACTTTCTCGAACAGCTTCTCGAAGGGCGCGTCGATCGCAGGCGCGGCGGCCTTCACGCGGTCGATCGCCGCCATATCGACGCCATAGAGTTCGGCGCGCTCGATCGTGAAGCCGTCATCGTCTTCGTCATCCGGGCTGCGGTCCGCGAACTTCAGTCCCGTGACGACGGTCGCGCCAAGCCGTGAGTCGAAGGACGCCTTCTCGTAGGTCGGGCGGCTCAATTCAGGGAGTAGGGAGAACAGCCTATCGACATCGACCTTTTCTCCGCCCTTCAGCGTGAACGGCCGATCGAGCGGCGACGGCCCCGAAATGTCCGCGGCCGAACCTTTGGCGGCGGCGGGAACGCCCGCCGCGTCCTTCTTGCCGCATGCCGACAGCGCGACGGCGAGGCAGGCAAAGAGAATGGCGGTCTTGCGCATGGGACGCTCCTTCAAGCGGGCGCCCAAATGGCGCGGACCTCCGCTTTTTCGCGGGTTTCCGGCCGCGCCGCAACCCTTCAGCGCGGCGAGGCGGCGATGGCGTTCTCGATGAGGGCGCGGGCTTCCGGGCTCCGCCAGTCGGCCTCGCCGACGAGGCGGCCGATCTCGCGGCCGCGCCGGTCATAGAGAATGCTGACGGGCAGAACATTCGCGCCGCCGATCGAGCTGACTAGGGCGAGGCGGGGATCGCGGTAGAGGGCGAGGTTCTCGATCTTCAGGCGATCGAGATACTGGCGCGCAATCTCCGGACTGCGCGCGTCGGCGGCGATGGCGACGACCTCGAAGTCAGCGCCTCCGCGGGCCTTCTGCAGCGCATCGAGAGAGGGAAGCTCTTTGAGGCAGGGCGGGCACCAGGTGGCCCAGAAATTGACCAGCAGCACCTTGCCGCGAAACGCCTTCAACGTCGTCGGCGCGCCGTCGAGCTCGAACGGGATGTCGGGCGCCGTGCCCGCATGCAGCGCATAGGAGAATTTCGCGACCTCGCCCGTCAGCAAGGCCGGGTCTTTCAGCCTGGGCGCGTCGGCGCCAGGCTTTACGCTGGACGCGACGATGACGTAGAGGACGGAGAATGCGCCGACGGCCCCGAGGACGAGCAGCCAGAAACGCGGGGTCAGGAACAAGGGCGTCTCCCGAGGCGACAAAGGATCATGTCCGACAAAGACCCCCTTAAGGCCGGCGCGGCGGCGAATGCAATGTGGGGCGGGCGCTTCGCGGCCGGCCCCGCGGCCGTCATGCAGGAGATCAACGCCTCGATCGACGTCGACAGGAGGCTCTGGCGCGAGGACATCGAGGGCTTAAAGGCGCATGCGGCGATGCTCGCGCAGGTCGGCGTCATCTCCGCCGAGGACTTCCGCGCGATCGAGAAGGGCCTTGGCGCCATCGCCGCTGACATCGAGGCCGGCCGGTTCAATTTCAGCGCGGCGCTCGAAGACATCCATCTCAATATCGAGGCGCGCCTCAAAGAGCTGATCGGCGAGCCCGCCTCGCGGCTCCATACCGCGCGATCGCGCAACGACCAGGTTGCGACCGATTTCCGCCTCTTCGTGCGGCGCGCCTGTGACGAAACCGCCGCCGCGATCAGAGAGCTTCAGCGCGCCCTGGCCGCGCGCGCTCTCGAACACGCCGCGACAGTGATGCCGGGCTACACCCACCTCCAGCCGGCGCAGCCCGTCACCTTCGGCCATCACCTGCTCGCCTATGTCGAGATGCTGGCGCGCGACCGCACGCGCTTCGAGAACGCCCGCGCGCGGATGAACGAATGTCCCCTGGGCGCCGCCGCGCTCGCCGGCACATCCTTTCCGATCGACCGTCGCGCGACCGCGCAGGCGCTCGGATTCGACCGTCCGACCGCCAATTCCCTCGACTCCGTCTCCGCACGCGACTTCGCGCTCGAGGCGCTCGCCGCGGCCTCCATTCTTGCAAGCCACCTGTCGCGCCTCGCCGAGGAAATCGTGCTCTGGACCTCGCCCCATTTCGGCTTCGTGCGCCTCTCGGACGCCTTTTCGACCGGCTCCTCGATCATGCCGCAGAAGCGCAACCCGGACGCGGCGGAGCTCTGCCGCGCCAAGGTCGGCCGCATCGCCGGCTCTTTCGTCAGCTTGCTGACGGTCATGAAGGGACTGCCCCTCGCCTATTCCAAGGACATGCAGGAAGACAAGGCGGCGACGTTTGCGGCGTTCGACGATCTCGCGCTCGCGCTCGCCGCCATGACCGGCATGATGCGCGACCTCACGGCCGACGCCGCGCGCATGCGCGCGGCGGCTGCGGCGGGCTTCTCGACCGCGACCGACCTCGCCGACTGGCTTGTCCGGGTCCTGAAGACGCCTTTCCGCGACGCCCACCACATTGCCGGCCGGATCGTCGCGCTCGCCGAAAGGAAGGGCGTCCGTCTCGACGAACTTTCTCTCGGGGACATGCAGGGCGTCGAGCCGCGAATCGAACAATCAGTGTTTGATGTCCTGAGCGTCGAGGCCTCGGTCGCCTCGCGCCGGTCATTCGGCGGAACCGCGCCGGAGAATGTGCGCGCCGCCGCCGAGGCCTGGCGCAAAGAACTGGAAACGGAGGCTTCCCGATGAGAATCCTGGTCCTGATCCTCGCTGGCGCGCTGCTTCTGACGGCCTGCGGCAAGAAGGCGCCGCTGCGCCCGCCTGGCTCCGCGGCGGCGCCGGCGGCGATCGAGGCGCGCTGACTTGCATCACTTCACCTATCGCGACGACATTCTTCATGCGGAGGATGTGAGCCTCGAGGCGATCGCGGAAACGGCCGGAACGCCCTTCTATTGCTATTCGAAGGCGACGCTTGAGCGCCATTACGACGTGCTCTCGAAGGCGCTTGCCGGTCTTGACGCGCTCATCGCCTATTCGGTGAAAGCCTCGCCCAATATCGCGCTCATCTCGATCCTCGCGAAGAAAGGCGCCGGGGCCGATGTGGTTTCGGGCGGCGAGTTGCAGCGCGCGCTGAAGGCGGGCGTCGCGCCCTCGAAAATCGTATTCTCGGGCGTCGGCAAGACGCGCGCGGAAATGCGCCTGGCGCTCGAAGCCGGCATTCATCAGTTCAATGTCGAGTCGGAAGGCGAGCTTCACGCGCTGAACGAGGTCTCTGGCTCCATGGGCGCCGCGGCGCCGATCGCCTTGCGCATCAATCCCGATGTCGCCGCCGGCGGCCACGAAAAGATTTCGACCGGAAAGGCCGAAGACAAGTTCGGCGTCCCGCTCGCCAATGCGCGCAATCTCTACGCCCGCGCCGCGCGGCTTCCGGGAATCGCGGTCAAGGGCGTCGATCTTCATATCGGCTCGCAGATCGCCGATCTCGCGCCCTTCCGCCGCGCCTTTGCGCGGGCCGCAGAACTCGTCCGTGAACTACGCGCCGACGGCCACGCCATCGACCGCCTCGATGTCGGCGGCGGCCTTGGCGTCCCTTACGGGAATGAGGGTGATCCGCCGCATCCGGAGGAATACGCGAAAGTCATCCGCGAAATCGCGGCGCCGCTTGGCGTCCGTCTCATTGTCGAGCCGGGCCGCCTCATCGCGGCGAACGCCGGCCTTCTCGTCGCCCGCGTGCTCTATGTGAAGGAGGGCGCGGCCCGCCGCATCCTTATCGTCGACGCGGGCATGAACGACCTCATTCGCCCGGCGCTGTATGATGCATTTCACGCCATCCAGCCGGTTCGACGGCGGGGCGCGGCGACCGTGCGTTACGACGTGGTCGGACCCGTGTGCGAATCCTCAGACCGCTTCGCGAAGGACAGGCCGCTGCCCGAAATGCGCGAGGGCGATCTCATCGCGCTGATGACCGCCGGCGCCTATGGCGCCTCGCAGGCGTCGGAATACAATTCGCGCCCTCTCGTCCCCGAGGTTCTCGTCAGCGGCGCGCGCCATTCGGTCATCCGGCGACGGCCCGCTTTCGAAGAGATGATCGCGAGAGAGGGCCTTGCGCCCTTCTGACTGCGGGGCGGGCTTTCGTGGTCCGTCCCGCGCTCCAGGAGCTTCGAGCGTTCAACAGGAAACGCCCGAAGCTCTGGTCTCTTTGGGGTCGCGCCAGCTTGCGAAACGCCGGCGATTCCACTTTCCCGCCGACGCTCCAGACGGCCGGGCGGAGGCGGCGGCCGTCAGACCCGGCGCGCGATCACAGGCAAAGCAGATTTGCCGCGCCGCAACACGTTGATCGCCCGGAGCCTCGTCGCTATGGTCCGGCGCGTAATGAGCGGCCCCAGCCGCTTTTTCCGTGAACTTCCCGCGAGGAGCACAGGATGAAGGTCATCGTCCCCGTTAAACGCGTCATCGACTACAATGTGAAGGTTCGGGTCAAATCGGACCAGTCGGGCGTCGATCTCGCCAACGTCAAGATGTCGATGAATCCGTTCTGCGAGATCGCGGTGGAGGAGGCCGTTCGCCTGAAGGAAGGCGGCGTTGCGACTGAGATCGTCGCCGTGTCGATCGGTCCCGAAAAGGCTCAGGACCAGATTCGCCAGGCGCTCGCCATGGGCGCCGATCGGGGCCTCCTCATCAAGACCGACGACGAGGTCGAGCCGCTTGGCGTCGCCAAGCTCCTCAAGGCCGTGTGCGCCCTCGAACAGCCGGGCCTCGTCATCCTCGGCAAGCAGGCGATCGACGACGATTCCAACCAGACGGGACAGATGCTCGCCGCGCTTCTCGGGTGGCCGCAGGGCACCTTCGCCTCCAAGGTCGAGAAGGCCGGCGACAAGCTCAATGTGACGCGCGAGGTTGACGGCGGCCTTCAGACCGTGGCGCTCAATCTGCCCGCCGTCGTGACCACGGACTTGCGCCTCAATGAGCCGCGCTATGCGTCTCTCCCGAACATCATGAAAGCGAAGAAGAAGCCGCTCGATGTGAAAACGCCGTCCGATTTCGGGATCGACATAAAGCCGCGCCTGAAGGTGCTGCGCGTTTCCGAACCGGCCAAGCGCAAGGGCGGCGTCAAGGTCGGCTCCGTAGCCGAGCTCGTCGATAAACTGAAGAATGAAGCGGGGGTGCTCTGATGGCCGTCCTCATCGTCGCCGACCATAACAATCAGGCGCTTTCCGACGCCGTGGCCAAGACCGTGACCGCCGCAAAGAAAATCGGCGGCGACATCGATGTCCTGGTGGCGGGCTCGAACGCAGGCGCCGCGGCCGCGGAGGCCTCCAAACTCTCAGGCGTTCGCAAGGTCCTCCACGCCGACGATCCGGCCTATGAGAAACTCCTTGCCGAACCCCTTGCGGCGCTCGTAGCGGCGCAGGCCGGGCCCTATGACGTGATCGCTGCGCCAGCGACGGCCAATGGCAAGAACACGATGCCGCGCGCCGCGGCCCTGCTCGACGTGATGCAGATCTCCGATGTGGTCGCCGTGGAGAGCGCCGACACTTTCGTGCGCCCGATCTACGCGGGAAATGCGCTGGCGACTGTGCAATCGACGGACAGGAAAAAGGTGCTGACGATCCGTGGCGCGTCGTTCAAGGCCGCGGAGATGACCGGCTCGGCGTCAATCGAGAAGATCGACGCGGCGGGGAACCCGGGTGTCTCGGCCTTCGTCGGAGACCAGATCGCAAAATCGGAGCGACCGGAACTGACGGCCGCGAAGGTTGTCATCTCCGGCGGGCGCGCGCTCGGCTCCAACGAGAATTTCGAAAAGCTGATTTATCCGATAGCAGACAAGATTGGCGCAGCGGTCGGCGCATCGCGCGCCGCGGTCGATGCGGGCTACATGCCCAATGACCATCAGGTCGGCCAGACCGGCAAGGTTGTGGCGCCCGATCTCTACATCGCTGTCGGCATATCCGGCGCCATCCAGCATCTCGCCGGCATGAAGGATTCCAAGATCATCGTCGCCATCAACAAGGATGAAGAGGCGCCCAT
>CAYTVQ010000017.1:0-18923 GCA_964441615.1 uncultured Caulobacterales bacterium
GTCAGCTCCTCGATCTCGATGAAGGCTATTTCCTCGATCTTGGCGAAGCCTTCGGAAACCAGGAGGCCCGCCATCATGTCGTCGACATCGAGCGCCTGCATGAAAAGTTCTGACCGCGTCTTGAACTCGGCCTGCCGCTTCTCGCTTTCCTCCTTCTCAGTCATGATGTCGATCTCGAAGCCCGAAAGCTGGGCTGCGAGGCGCACATTCTGGCCGCGTCGGCCAATGGCGAGCGAGAGCTGTTCGTCGGGCACCACGACTTCGATGCGGTCCGATTCGTCGTCCAGCACGACCTTGGCGACCTCGGCCGGCGCCAGCGCGTTGACGACGAAGGTGGCTGGATCCGGCGACCACGGAACGATGTCGATCTTCTCGCCGCCAAGCTCGTTCACGACCGCCTGGACGCGGCTGCCGCGCATGCCGACGCAGGCGCCGACCGGATCGACCGAGCTGTCCCTCGAATGAACCCCGATCTTGGCCCGGCTGCCCGGGTCGCGCGCCACCGCCTTGATGGTGATGACGCCGTCATAGACCTCCGGCACTTCCTGCTCGAACAGCTTGGCCATGAACTGCGGATGCGACCGCGACAGGAAGATCTGCGGCCCGCGGGCCTCGCGCCGCACATCCATCAGCAGGGCCCGCACGCGGTCGCCGTTGCGGTAGGCCTCGCGCGGCAATTGCTGGTCGCGTCGGATGACGGCCTCGGCCTTGCCAAGATCGACGATCACATGGCCGTACTCGACGCGCTTTACGATGCCGTTGACGATCTCGCCGACGCGATCCTTGAAGTCCTCGTACTGACGGTCCCGCTCTGCGTCGCGCACTTTCTGGGTGATCACCTGCTTGGCCGACATGGCGGCGACGCGGCCGAACTCGATCGGCGGCAGCGGCTCAGACATGAAGTCGCCCACCTTGGCTTCCGGATTCTTGCGCAGCGCCTCGGCGAGCGAGATCTGGGTCGAGTCGTTCTCGATGGTCTCTACGATCTCAAGAAGGCGCCAAAGTCTCGTTTCCCCGGTCTTGGGATTGATCTCGGCCTTGACGTTGGTTTCGTGGCCGTAGCGCGAGCGCGCCGCGCGGGCCAGCGCGTCCTCCATCGCCTCGATCACCAGCGATTTGTCGATCGACTTCTCGCGCGCGACCGCATCGGCGATCTGGATGAGTTCAAGTCGATTGGCGCTAATCGCGTTCATGAAGCGTCTCCGTTTTCTTTCTTGTTTCCGCGGCGCTTTTCGCCGCCTTCAGGCTTTCCCGGATGAGGTCGTCGGTGAGGACGAGCTTCGCGTCGGCGATCCATTCGAACGGGATGACAGCCGTTTCGCTTTCGCCATCGATATCGAAGAGGATGTTGGCCTCTTCAGTTCCGGCGAGGACGCCTTTCAGGCGCTTTCGCCCCTCGACCATCCGGTCGAGCTCGATCTTCGCCGCATAGCCCTGCCAGTCCTCATAGTCCTTCAGCCTGGTCAGCGGCCGGTCAATGCCGGGCGAAGACACTTCCAGGCGGTAGGAGCCCGAGATCGGATCCTTCTCATCGAGCAGCGGCGACAGCGCATGGGAAAGCGCGGCGCAGTCGTCCGCCGACATCGTCTTGTCGGGACGCTCGGCCATGACCTGCAGCGTCTTGACGTCGCGTCCGGTAATCTTCACACGGACGAGTTCGAACCCGGCGGCGGCGACCGCCGGTTCGATAAGCCTGGCGATGGATTTCTCCTGCGTGGCCAATACCGTCCCGAAGTGAAACACGTACCGACACGTTAACGAAAAAGCGGCCCCCGCAGGGGCCGCTTTCGAAACTTTCGATAGCGTGTTGGCCGGCCATATAGGCCGCAATCCAGCCCTGCGCAAGGGTTTCCGCGAGCCGCGAGGCCTAACAGGAAGTTAGCGCTGGCGCCGATCTTGAAGCGTCCAGGCCGCAGCCGCCCCCCGCCGGGTCATGAACCGCCGCCGCCTCGCCCTTGGCCTTGTCGCCTTTATCGCCATCCTGTGCGTGGGCGCGCCCGTGGCGTTCCAGATCGGGAAGGCGGAGGGCGCAGGCCGGACCCCTCGTTACGCGTACTTCCCCATGGAGACCGCCTCAGGCGGGCGGGGAACCGAGCATTTCTGGGACTGCTACCGGCAGGTGCGGCTGCCCGCCTTGCGCCAGTTTGACAGGATGCAGGACTGCCGGCCCCCGGGCGAGGGTGGCGGGATTCGCCACGCCGCCCGCGAAGGCCAGAGCTATCGGGGGCCGTCCCGGACCAGAAATGGCGCCCTGTCCAGGGCGCTCGCGGCCTCGATCGCCGGCGGCGAGCCGCGGATCGCCGGCATTCAGCCGGAAGTGCCCTCTCCGCCCGTCAGTCTCGCCATGGCGCTTGACCCGCTGGCCTCGCCGACATCGGGGCCTTTCGCCGCCGGCCCGCCGCAAATGCCCGGAAATCTCATCCCGCCCGGGATGGGCGGAGGGTTCATACCCCCCGGAAACCCGCAAGATCCCGAACCGCCGCCCGCGACACCGGTCCCGATTCCCGGCGCCCTGCCGCTCCTGATCAGCGGCCTTATCGCCCTTACTGCGGCGCGGCGGCGCAAGGCCAAGGCTCAAGCCTGAAGACTGGATTTCCCGGCCTGCATCGGCAAGGATGATGTCGGGGACGGAATTTCGCGGGGTTCAAGGATCATGGTTGCGCGTTTCATCGCTGCTGTTGCGGGCATCGCCGGGGCCGTCGCCGGCTCGCAGGCGCCCGGCTTCACCCTGCAATACATGCAAAATCTCACCGGCCGGGTGGACGAGCTTCGTCCCATTGTCGAACAGTTCGACGCCGATGTCGGCAAGTACGGCTACACGCGCGAGCGGGCGCTGGTCGAGTGCGAGACGGCCGACGGCCTTCTCGAGGCCCTTTGCACCGGCTATGCGACAACCATCCGCCGCTTCGAACTCCTGTCCGCCCATCTCGAAGAGCTGAAGGCCGCGGGAGTCTATGTCCGCCCGCTCATCCTCATGCGCGAGGCGGCGGAAAACACCACCATTCGCGAGATCGGCGAGTCCGTCATGAAGGAGTTCAAGCCGGCGGTTCCGGTCACGCTCGACGGCGCTGCCTACGCCGCCGGGGGCTTCGCCGTGTTGTGGGGCGGCCTCTCCTTCATCTTCGGTTTCCTCGGCGCGCTCTTTGGATTTGGACGGCGATAGACGCCGGCGGTCACTCGGCCGCCGCGCGGCTCTCGACCTCGGCCGCCCCGGCACGACGGAGCGGCTCGCGCCCCTGCTTGCGCGCGAAGAGGCGCCTGCCGAGCACTGTCGGGGCCGCAAGCAGCACCGGCGTCAGCACCAGCGTGAGCAGGGTCGAGAAGGACAGGCCGTAGATCACGGCCGAAGCGAGCAGCACCCACCAGTCCGACGTGGTCGAGCCGCGGGTGATGGTCCCGGCTGCGAAATCGACGCTGAGTTCGAGCGCCATCGGCACGAGACCGAGGATCGTCGTGACGGTGGTCAGAAACACGGGCCTTAGACGCTGCGTCGCGGTGCGCACCACGGCCTCCTCGACGGCGAGGCCGCGGCGGCGCAGATGCTGGTAGGTGTCGATCAGCACAATGTTGTTGTTCACAACGATGCCGGCGAGCGCGACAATTCCGACGCCGGTCATGATGACGCTCACATACTGACCCGAGATCGCGATGCCGAGCATCACCCCGAAAGTCGAAAAGATCACGGCCGTCAGCGTCAGGGCGGCGTGATAGAAACTGTTGAACTCCAGGAGCAGGATCATCGCGATCATGAACAGGGCCGCGGCCATGGCCCCAATGAAGAAGTTCGCCGCGCTCTGCGTCTCTTCGTCCGCGCCGCGCATGCGCCATTGAACCTTCTCGCCAAGCGCGCCTGATTCGAGATATTTGCGCATCTCCGCGATGGCCTGGTCCTGGCTGACCTCGCGGCCGGCGACGCGCGTATTGGCGTTGGCTTTCACCTCGATGATGCGCGCGCCGTCCCGGCGCACGATGCGATCGACCTGCGGTCTCGGCTCGCGCGTCACGAAGTTCGACAGCGGCACCGCGCCTTGCGGCGTGTTCACGCGGATGCCGTCGAGCCCGAGAATCGAACGCTCCTCCGGCGGATAGCGCAGGCGGATGTCGATCTCGTCCTCCGAGTCGTCCGGGCGATACTTGTCCACAAGGAGACCGCTGGTCATGAACTGGAGCGCCGCGCCGGCCTGGCTCACGGTGAGGCCGTAGCGGCCGGCGAGCTCCCTGTCGACCTGCATCGACCATTCGATGCCGGGAAGCGGCAGCGTATCCTCCTGATCCATGAACACATGGACGCTTTCGCCGTCCGCGCCGATCGTTGCTGTACGGATGAACTCCCCAAGCTTCTTCGCGGCGGCGACCATGGCGTCGAAGTCGAGCGATGACAGTTCGACCTGGACGTCCTTGCCGATCGGCGGGCCGCTTTCCGGCTGGCGCACTTCGGTCTTCACGCCCGGGACGCCGTCCACCATCCCGCGCAGCTCCTCAACAACGACTTGCGAGTTCTGCCGCTCGGAATAGCTCACGAGGTCGATGGTCACCTGGCCGACCGTGTCCGGCGGCAGATTGTTCGAACGCGAGAGGCCGGGCCCGGTCTGAATGTAAATGTGCTCGATCGCCGGATGCGCCTCGACGCGCGCGGCGACTTCCCTGGTGATCTCGAACTTCTGCGCGTCGGAGAGGTTGCCGCGCGCCTGCACCAGGATGAACGCCTCCTCGCGGTCCGAGCGAATGAAGAACTCGACGTCGGGAGCAGCGATGCGGAAGGAGACAATGCTGATTGCAATGACGGCGCCGGCGGCCGCCAGAAGCAGCAAAGGCCTCTGCACGGCCCCCGATATGAAACGGGCATAGGAGCCGACGGGACCGACCATGGTCTTCGGGTCGATCTCTTCGAGTTCGTAGACCGGCGGCAGGCCGGTTTTGCCCCTGATCTTGAAGCGGTCCTTCAGCCATCGCGGATAGCCGACCATGGCGCCGAGCACCGGCGTGAAGATGAGCGCCACGATGAGCGACGAGGTCAGAACGAAGATGAGCGTCAGCGGCAGGAACTTCATGAACTCGCCGGTGATGTCCTGCCAGAACAGGAAGGGCACGAAAGCGGCGATCGTCGTCGCCGTCGAGGCGGTGACCGGCCAGAACATCCGCTTGGAGGCTTCGGCATAGGCCTCCTGGCGGCGCGCGCCCTCGGCCATGCGCCGGTCTGCGTATTCGACCACGACGACGCCGCCATCCACGAGAATGCCGACGGCGAGCACCAGCGCGAACATCACCATCATGTTCAGCGTGTAGCCGAAGGCGGCGAGGAGCATGAACCCCATCAGGAAGGAGGTCGGGATGGCGAGGCCGATCAGCACCGCGGACCGTGCGCCGAGGAAGGCGACGATCACGATCATGACGAGGAACACGGCCTGGAGCACCGACGAAGTGAGGCCGTCGAGATTGTCCTTCACGAAAATCGACTGATCGTTGATGAAATCATAGCGAACAGTCGCCGGCCATTGAGCCGCGCTCTTTTCGACAACATTCCGGGCGCCGACGATGGTGTCGACGATATTGGCCCCGATGCGCTTGGTGATTTCGACGCCTATGGCCGGCTGGCCGTTGAAGAGCGCGTAACCGGTGCGGTCGGCGAAGGTGCGGCGCACTTCCGCGACGTCGGCGATCGTGATGACGCGGTCGCCGCTGGCCCGCAGCGGGATCGCCATGAGATCGCGGCCGTCCTTGAGCACGCCAGGGGCCTTTACGACGAAGCGGCCATCCTCGAGATTGATTGAGCCCGCCGTGACGAGGCGGTTGTTGGCGCGCACCGCGTTCACGACTTCGCCTTCGGTGAGGCCGTAGACCTCAAGCGTGCGCGGATTGACGATGACCTCCAGCAGCTCCTCGCGGGCGCCGGTCAGCGTCGCATCGAGAATGCCGGGCGAGCTCTCGATCCTGTCCCTTAATTCCCGCGCAATCTGATAGAGGGCGCGTTCGGGCGCGGGCCCGTGCAGGATGACGGTGAGGATCGGCTCTTCGCTCTGCAGATTGAACTCGGTGACCACCGGCTCCTCGGCGTCCGACGGGTATTTCGCCTTGGCGCGATCGACCGCCTCGCGCACGTCGAGCACGGCCTGGTCGATGTCGATGGTCGTCTGGAATTCGAGAAAGATTCGCGCCGCGCCGTCATAGGCGAGCGAATCCATCTGCTTCACGCCGTCGATCGATTGCAATTCGAGTTCGGTCGGACGCACGAGCAGGCGCTCGCCGTCTTCCGGCGAGACGCCCGGCAGGGGAAGCGAGACCATGATGAAGGGCGCGGTGACGTCGGGCTCGGCCTCGCGCGGCAGCGTGTTGAACGAGACGAATCCGAAAATCACGCAGACGACCATCGCCGTCATCACGACGCGCGCATGGCGGAAGCAGTAGTCGATGAAGCCGTCCATCAGCTCCCCTGCTCCACCGGCGTCACCTGTTGACCTTCGCCGACGAAGTCCTGGCCGCGCGTGATGAGGCGGGGGGCGCCCTCAAGACCCGCAACAAAGACGCCGCTGTCCGTCTCTCCGAGAAGCTTTACCTCCACGAATGCGACAGTGTCGTCCGGTTTGACGGTCCGGACCCCGAGCCGGCCGCGGTCATCGAAGATCAGCGTCGAGCGCGGCACCAGATGGGCGTTGCGGCGATCCGCGGCGATGGTGATGTCAGCCGTCACGCCGTCGCGGAGGGCCCCGTTCTCATTGGGGACTTCAAGCTGGACCTCGAAAGTGCGCGTCGCAGCGTCCGAGGACTTCGAGTCGAAGCGCACGACGCCTTCCACCTTCTCGCCGGTCGAAAGGACCGCAGAGCCTTCGTCGCCCTGCGCGATCTTTGCGACCTCGCGCTCCGAAACGGCGCCGACCACGAGAAAAGGCGAGCGCTGAATGAGTACGCCGCAGGCGTCGCCGACATTGAGAAAGGCGCCGATTTCGGTGAGGCGCTGGTCGAAGGTTCCCGCCCACGGAGCCTTGAGTTCGGTCTTGCCGACAGCGACTTCGGCCTGCTCAAGATTGGCCTTGGCGAGATCGAGCGCCGCCCGGGTCGAGGCGAGCGCTGTCTCCGAGCGGAAGCCCTCCTTCGCCAGCCTGATCGCGGCGTCATGATCGAGACGGGCCTTGTTGTAAGCGGCCCTCGCCTCCCGGAGCGCCGCCTCGCGGGCGTCGGGTCTAAGGACGCAGAGCACGGCGCCGGCTTCGACCGCCGTCCCGGGCTCAACCGGCGTCGCCGCCACCACGCCGGACGTTTCGGCCTCGATCCGGATCTTGCGAAAAGCCTGCGTGCGACCGCGGATGCGCACCTCTTCGAGCCAGGGTTGCGGCGGAACGGTTGCGACCGTCACGGCGAAGGGCTTTTCCGACTCGGGCGCCGCCACCGTCTCGGCGCGACCGCCCATGAGCCCGCGCGCCCCGAAATAAAGGACGGTTGCAAGCGCAATTGCCAGCGCGGTCTTGGCGGAGCCCGTCAGTTTCACAATACACCTTACGCCGCGGCGCGAAGAGCGGAGATAAACTAGTTAGTTTACTAACCGCTACAATAGCGTCGAACCGTTAACCATCGGCAAGCAGCCCCGGGAAGCGATCAGACGAGCCCGATTTGCGATGGGTCGTCGGGGACCGGCGGGACCCATTGTAACTCTTCGTTAACCCGCCCTCACCTTCAGTCGACGCCTATGGCGAAGCCTCGCGAAGCACCTCATAGGCATGGGTCCTCGCCACCGAAAAGCGAAAACAGGGACGTGACGCGCGCGCCATCAGGAGCAATGACGAAGCCGGCTCCGGCAGACGAGGCGGGCCGCGCCGTGCCTCGCCCGCCTGGTGCAGAGGAAATCCTCGAGCTGATCCGCGCGCGCGAGGTTGCGGCGCCGGCCCCGGCTCCTGCCCGACGCTTCAGCCTGCTCTCGGCGACGGCTCATGGCGCGGTTGCAGGCATTGCTCTCGCCGGCGCCTTCCAGCTCTTCTCGGCCTCAGGCCTGTCAGACCCGGCGAAGCTTTTCGCGGGCGGGCTCGCCCTCGCCGCCGCTCTCGTTCTTGGCGGCGCGAGGCTCCTCGAGACCCGCCTGTCCGCAAGGCCGGCCCAGGGATCGCGGCTCGCCGGCACGGAGATGCTGTCGGCCCTCAATCTGGCGGAAGGCATTCTCGACGCCGACAAGGACGCCCGGCTGGTGACGCGTCGCGACGGCGTCGTCATCTACGCCAATCCGGCCTATGCGCGCCTCGCCGAGGAGGCTGGCGTGATCGGCCCGGCCGCCATGCCGCCCCGGATCGATCGGCTCTTCGCGCAGCAAGGCGCGGAAGCAACCAAGGTCTTCCGGCTGTGCCGCGCCGCCAAGAGCGGCGCCGCCGCCGAAGAGATTGTCTATCAGCAGATGGGGCTTTCTGGCGGCGGGGCGCGGCGACGGTTTGAAGTCAGCGTGCGCCCGGCGCCGGGCGCGCCCGATTACGTCGCCTGGCGCATCGCTGAACTCGGCGCCGACGAGGCTGTCGCCGATACGCTCGCAGCGGCCTTCGCCGACTATCTGAGGCCGGTGTTCGCGATCGAAAAATCAGGACAGATCCCTTGGGCCAATGCGGCCATGCGCGCCGCGCTCGGCGCTGAAAGAAACGCTCTCCACCACATCGACGCTGTCGTCCTCGGCGAGGCGTCAGAGATCGTGCGCAAGCTCTGGCAGATCGACGGGACCAACACGTCGGCGAAGATCCGTGGGCCGAACAGCGAACCGCTCGACGCAAATTTCCGCGCCTTCCGCCGCGGCGGCGTCGGCGAAGGATTCGTGTGCGTCGAACTGACGGTGGAAGCCGCGCCGGCCTGCGCTGAAGATGAGACCCTTTCCGCCGATCTCGCCGAAGCCCCGTTCGGCGTCGCCGTTGTCGAGGGCGAAATCAGCGGCGACGCCCGGATTGTCGAAGCCAACCGGGCGTTTTCCGACATTTTCGGCGGCGTGAAGAAGAACGCGCCGCTCGCGCGCCTGATCGATGGCGCGGCGATCGAGGAGCTGGCGGCCGAAATTCGTCGGAAAGCGGCGGGCGGCGGAGCGCCGAAGCCGGTCGAGGCCGCGGTGAAGACCGGCGCCCGGCCCGGGGCTTACGCGATTTATGCGAGGCCCGCCCGGCGCAGGCGCGGCGGCTATGGAGCGCGCCGCACCGTCATCTATGCGACCGACGTCTCGGACCGCAAGCTCATGGAGGCCGAGTATCGCCGCGACCAGAAGCTCGCCTCCATCGGCAAGCTGACCGGCGAGATCGCCCACGACTTCAACAATCTGCTGCAGGTCGTGCTTGGCAATTGCGAGCGGCTGATGCTGCGCCATCCGGCCGGCGACCCCGACTATCACGAACTCGGCCTCATTCGCGGCAATGCGCTGCGCGCCTCCAACATGATCAAGCAGCTGCTGGCGTTCTCCCGAAACCAGACGCTGACGCGCCAGGCGCTTTCCATGACCGAGCTTCTGCGCGAGTGGACCCAGTTCCTGAACCGCGCCGTCGGCGAGAAAGTGCAGATCGAGCTGGTCAATGGCCGCGGCCTGCCGCCGGTGCGCGTCGACAAGAACGCCTTCGAAAACGCGCTGATGAATCTCGCCGTGAACGCCCGCGACGCCATGGGCCCTGCCGGCGGCAAGCTCACCATCCGCACCAGCGCCGTGTCCGCGGCGGAGATCAGCGCGCTTGGCGTGCCGGGACTTTCCGTCTGCGAGCATCTTCTGATCGAGATTTCAGACACGGGTCCCGGCGTTCCCGCGGATATCCGCGACAAGATCTTCGACCCGTTCTTCACCACCAAGGAGGAAGGAAAGGGCACGGGCCTCGGTCTCGCCACCGTTTATGGCGTCGTGACGCAGATGGAGGGCGCGATCCTTGTGGGCGACGGGCCGGGCGGCGGCGCCCTCTTCAAGATCTACCTCCCCGCGCATGACGGCGCCCTCGAAACGACGGCGCCGGCGCCGATCCAGCAGGGCGCCGTCGACCTCACAGGCGCCGGCCGCATCCTCGTCGTCGAGGACGAGGACGCCGTGCGGAATTTCGTCGTCACCGCGCTCGAGGACTGCGGCTATGAGGTCACGACGGCCGCCGACGCTGAGGAAGCGCTCGGTCTTCTCGCCGGGGACAAGGGTTTCGACCTCGTCGTCAGCGACGTGATGATGCCCGACATCGACGGCCCGACCATGATCGCCAAGGCGCGCTCCGAACACGGACTTTCGGCCAAAGTGCTGTTTATGTCGGCCTATGCGGAGACGGCGATCCGCGACCAGATCGATTCTCTCGATGCAGTCGCCTATATCCAGAAGCCCTTCACGCTGAAGGGCCTGGCGGCGAAGGTGAAGGAGACCATGAAGGCCGGCCGTGCCGAAGCCGCTTGAGACGGCTAGCCTGCCGCAGGGCTTTACGCCCATTCGTCTAAACGGATAGGCTCTTCAAATGCGTTTGGCCGCCTTCTTCATGGCATGGGCTCTGGCGTCCGCGCCTGCAGCCGGATTGGAGACCGGGTGGCCGGCGGCCGGCGGCGACGCCGGCGCTCAACGCTATGCGGCTTCGACCGCGATTACGCCCGAGAATGTGAAGCGGCTCGACCACGCCTGGACATTCAGAACCGGCCATGACTCCTACGACCCCAAACTGATCCGGCGCTCCAAATTCGAGGCGACGCCGATCCTGGCCGAGGACCGGCTGGTCCTGTGCACGCCGTTCAACGTGGTGATCGCCCTCGACCCGGGAACGGGCGAAGAGATCTGGCGTCATGACCCGAAGATCGATCTCGGGCAGCGCCCCGCCAACAAGTTCACCTGCCGCGGCGTCGCCTATTGGCGCGATCCGGCCGCGGGAGCCGACGCGCCCTGCGCCGCGCGAATTCTGACGGGCACGAACGATCACCGCCTGGTTGCGATCGATCTAAAGGACGGCGCTCGGTGCCGGACGTTCGGCGAGAATGGCGAGGTAAAAATAGACCCGCAGTTCGAGCTTGAATGGCCCGGCGAATTCCAGATCACATCGGCGCCTGTCATTCTCGGCGACACCGTCGCTGTCGGCTCGGCAATCAGCGACAATGTCAGCGTCGAGGCGCCGCGCGGAACTGTGCGCGCCTTCGACGTGCGCACGGGCGCCGAAAAATGGTCCTTCGACCCGATCCCGCGCGAAGCGGCGGCGGCGACCGTGCTCGGATGGAAGGGCCCGGACGTCCCGGTCGAGGGCCACGCCAATGTGTGGGCGCCGATGAGCGCCGATCCGGCCCGGGGGCTCTTCTTCCTGCCGACGTCCAGCCCCAGTCCTGATTTCTTCGGCGGCATGCGGCCCGGCGACAACCGCCACGCCAATTCCATCGTCGCCATCGACGCCGAGACGGGAGCGGTTCGCTGGGCCTTTCAGACCGTGCATCACGACGTTTGGGATTACGATGTGCCGGCCGCGCCCCTGCTCGCGACAATCCGGAAGGACGGCCGCGATCGCGATGTGGTTATATCGGCCACGAAAACCGGGCTGGTGTTCACGCTCGACCGCGACACCGGCGCGCCCGTCTTTGCGGTGGAGGAGCGTGCGGTTCCGCAAGGCGCCGCCCCCGGCGAAGCCCTCTCGCCGACCCAGCCATTCCCCGTGAAGCCGCCCGGTCTTGCGCCGACAGTTGTAAAGCCCGAGGACGCCTGGGGTCTGACGCCGCTCGATCGCGGCGCCTGCCGGAAGGCCATCGCGTCGGCGCGCGCCGAAGGCCTCTTCACGCCGCCGAGCGAGCAGGGAACCATTCTCTATCCGTTCACGGGCGGCGGCGCGAACTGGGGCGGCGGCGCCTTCGATCCGTCTACGAACATCTACTACGTCAACACCTCGAGCCTGATGCATCTCATCACGCTCGTGCCGCGCGCCAGGACCGACGAAGAATGGCACGGCGTGAAAAACGGAGAGCAGGCGCCGATGCGCGGCGCGCCATACGCCATGCGGCGCCAGACTCTGGTCAGCCCCCTCGGACTGCCCTGCAATCCGCCGCCCTGGGGCCTGCTTCACGCCATCGACATGACCACGGGCGATATCCTGTGGCAGTCCGTGCTCGGAACAACCGAAGAGCTGGCCCCGCTCGGCCTGTCGCTCAGGACCGGCACGCCCAATCTCGGCGGGCCGCTCGCCACCGGCGGGGGTCTTGTCTTCATCAGCGCAGCGATGGACTCATACCTGCGTGCGTTCGACTCGCGCTCTGGCGCGGAACTGTGGTCGTCGAAATTGCCCGCGGGCGGGCAGGCCGGGCCCATGAGCTATGAGTGGGAAGGCCGGCAATATGTCGTCATCGCGGCCGGCGGTCATGGCGACGCCGGGACGCGGCGAGGAGACTTTGTCGTCGCCTATGCGCTGGGCGACAAGGAGGGGGCCGCCCTCGACCGCCCCGGCCGCCGGTTCACGCTGAACCTGGTGCTTCTCAGCGCTGGGCTTCTCGCGCTCGTAATCGTCGCGCGCCGCCTGCTGCGACGGCGGTAGATTTCAACAGGCCTTCCGACTCGCCGGCGAAATAGCATAGACACCCGCTCATGCGGCAGATCGTGTTCGACCTTGAGACGACAGGATTCCGATTCGACGAAGGCCATCGGATCGTGGAAATCGGCGCGGTCGAACTCATCGACGGCGCCGTATCGGGGCGAACCTTTCACGCATATGTCAACCCTGAGCGCGACATGCCCGAGGGCGCCTACCGCGTGCACGGACTTTCGGCGGAGTTCCTTTCGAAGTTCCCTGTGTTCCGCGATCCGCGCGTCGGTCCCTCCTTCTGCGCATTTGCCGGGGATGCGGAACTGATCGCCCACAACGGCGAGAGCTTTGATCTCCCCTTCCTCAACGCAGAACTGGAAGCCGCGGGTCTGCCGCGGCTCACGAACAGGCTGCTCGACACCCTGTTCCTAGCGCGCAAACGCTATCCGGGCGCGTCTGCGAGTCTTGACGCGCTCTGCCTCAAATTCGGCATCGACACGCGGAGGCGCCAGCGCGACGGACACGGCGCCCTGCTCGACTCGCAATTGCTCGCCTCGGTCTATATCGAGCTCACGGGCGGCGCTCAGGCGGGGCTCAAGCTCGACCAGACCGCGTTCTCTGATGACGGACACGTCGCCAATCGGCGGGCGAGGCCGAGGCCGGCGCCGCTCGCGCCGCTGCTCCTCCCCGAGGAAGCGGCTGCCCACGCCGCCTTCATCTCCGAACTCGGCCCCAACGCGCTCTGGTCGAAGCTGGCTCGAGCCTGAACATCGCGCGCGCCGTCAGCACAGGAGCGCGGCAAGGACCGCGTTCAGCACGCGCCGGCCGCTGGCGGTCGCCGCGAGGCGCCCCTGATGGAAGCGCAGCAGCCCGTCAGCGGACAGGTCATTCAGCCTTCGGGCTCGGGGGCCGAGCTGAGCCACATCCGCGGCGTCAAGTTCGGTTCCGTCGACAAGACGAAGGCCCATCGCGAGCTTTTCCGCGAGCCTCGCCTCGCGGCTCAGGCTTTCAGTGGCCGCCGCGCCCGATCCGGCCGATTCGATGGCGGCCAGATAGCGTTCGGGACGGGCGTGCGTTTCCGTCGCCAGCCTCTCCGCCCCGAGCGTGAGGCGGCCATGCGCGCCGGGGCCGACGCCGACATAATCGCCGCCCGTCCAGTAGAGGAGATTGTGCCGCGACTGGGCGCCCGGACGCGCGTGATTGGATATCTCATAGGCGGGCAGGCCGGCGCGTTCAGTCTCCTCCTGCGCGACATCAAACAGCTCAGCCGCGATATCGTCCGCAGGCGGCCGAAACAGACCGCGTCCTGCCGCGCGATCGAAGGCCGTGCCTTTCTCGATGGTCAGCTGATAGAGCGAGATATGCGAGGGGCGGAAGCCGAGCGCCTCGCGCAGGGCGGAGCGCCAGGCCTCCAGCGACTGCTCCGGCAGCGCGTAGATAAGGTCGAAGGTGACGTTCGGAAACGCGGCAAGAGCAAGATCGAGCGCACGTCGCGCCGCTGCGCCGTCATGATTGCGCTTGAGAAACTCCAGCGCCGCATCATCAAAGGACTGGACGCCCAGGGACAGGCGGTTCACGCCCGCGCGCCGAAACTCGGCGAAGCGCGAAAGTTCGGCATCCGTTGGATTGGCCTCAAGCGTGACTTCAGCGCCGTCTTCGAACCCCCAGAGATCGGCGCAAGCTCCGATGACGCGTTCAATCACGTCTATCGGCGCCAGCGACGGCGTGCCGCCGCCGAAATAGAGGCTTGAAAGGCGGCGGTCGGGCGTCCGATCGGCCCAGCCCTTCAGGTCCTGAATAAGCGCGCTCGCCCAGCGCGACGCGTCGATCTCGCGACGCCTGTAGACGTTGAAATCGCAATAGGGACAAATGCGCGCGCAATAGGGCCAGTGCACGTAAACGCCGAGCGGGGGCGCGCGATCCTGAGCGCCGGACGTCAGAAACACGCGTCCACGAGCTTTCGGAAGGCGTCGGCCCGGTGTGACATGGCATGCTTCATCCGCGGCTCCATTTCGCCAAAAGTCTGCGAAAACCCTCTCGGCGCAAAGATGGGGTCGTAGCCGAAACCTTTGGCGCCGCGGGGCGGAAAAGTCAGAAAGCCGCTGACTTCGCCCACAAAAGCTTCGGTATGGCCGTCCGGCCAGGCGAGCGCCAGGGCGCAGACAAACCGGGCAGAAAGGTCTGAGGCGCCCGTGGCGGCCAGTTCCGCCTCCACCCGCTTCATGGCGATCCTGAAGTCTTTTGCGGGGCCGGCCCAGCGCGCTGAATAAACCCCCGGCGCGCCATGGAGGGCGGCAACCTCAAGCCCGGAATCGTCCGCGAGGGCAGGCAGGCCGGAGGCGTCCGCGGCCGCCCTGGCCTTCAGAAGGGCGTTACCGGCGAAGGTGTTTTCTGTCTCCTCCGGCTCGATCAGTCCCAGCGCCCCAGCCGAGACCGGCGCGACGCCGAAAGGAGCCATCAACTCACTGATTTCTATCAGTTTTCCAGGATTGTGCGTAGCCACCACCAAGCGCCCAGGAGCGAGCTTCCGCGCCATGTTTCAGCCCTCTTTTATCGGTCATCGAAAAAAAATTATCGTTTTTCGACGAAAACCTCTTGCATCGTTTTTCGATAAGTGTATATCGATAATCAACAAGACGGCGGATCACGCCGCAAGGAGAAGATCGGATCGAACCGGCCCCGACAGCCCGACGCCTGGAAGACCAAGAGAGTAGACCAAAAAAAAGAGCGGCCGGGGGAATTCCCCAGACCGCTCAAGAAAACAGCCAAACGCCTTCGCGAAACAAGAGACAGGAAAAGGAGAGTTCAAATGTCCCGCAACCGCGTTACCCTCAATGTCCCCGGCTTCCCCGGATTTGTCAATCTGGGGGTGACCTTGCTTGCGATCGCACTCGTCGCTGGAAACTATTGGGTTTCCATCGGGCGATTGGCGGGGGCGGCCTAAATGTCCCGGCTCGTTCTCCTGGCGGCGGCGGCCGCGCTCGCGGCCGCCCTCTTCCTTCGGCTCGAAAGCGGCGCCGACAGGGCCAAGACCACGAAGACCGAATGTCCGGCGGAAGAACTTTGTCTGGTTTCGATCTTTTGAGCGCGCGAAGCTTGACCTGAATTTCGCGGGACCCGTCAAATGAAAGCGATCGGCAAATACTCCCTCGCCTCGATCCTCGCCTGGGGACTGCACGTTGCGCGGGTCGTGATCTTCTGCGCCTTTGTCGGCCTTTCCTTCGCCGCCGTCTTCACGCCGCTTCTGCCCTTCATCGCGCCGGCGCTGGACGGACTGCCGGGCGTAAACGTGGGCGGCCATCTCGACCTCTCGGGCGGCGATTATGTCGAGGTGATGAACCATTTCGTGACCTTCGGGGTCATGCTCTTCATCGTGAACCGGCTTCTGGAAATCCTCCGTACACTGAGACTTGGCTCCCCCTTCGCCAGGGAAAACGCCGAACGCTTCCGCCAGGTCGGGTTCGCCCTGCTGCTCGGCGAGGGCGCCAAGATCGCATTCCTCATTCTGGGCGAGATCTTTGATGCGGACGTCGATCTGAATTTCGAGTTCATCACCTGGATTGCGATGGCCGCGGTCTTTGTGCTTGCAGAGGTGTTCCGTCAGGGCGCCAAGATGAAAGAGGAGCAGGACCTCACGGTCTGAACCCATGTCCATCGGCGTCAAACTCGACAGGGTGCTTCTCGACCGCGACATGTCGTTGACAGAACTGTCGGAACGCGTCGGCGTCACCATCGCCAACCTCTCGATCCTGAAGACCGGCAAGGCCAAGGCGATCCGGTTCTCGACCCTCGAGGCGATCTGCAAGGAGCTGAAGTGCCAGCCCGGCGACCTACTGAGTTTCATCGACGACGGCGCGCCGATAGATCACGAAAGCTGAGCCCTCGCATCATCCGGAGGGCCGGCCCGAGCGTTTGATCGCCGCATTGGTCATGGCGTAAACGAACAGGAGCGCCGCAAGGAACGCCGTCATGGCGAAGGGCGCCTCAGCCGCGATCTTGAACAGCGGAAACGCGATCAGCGGCGCCACGATGAAGCCCGAGGCGCTTGCCGAGTTGGTGAGCCCGGCCGCAGAACCCTGTTCTTCGGGTCCGACCGCCAGCGAGGCGGCCGCCGTGAATCCGGGAATCGCCATCCCGGCCCCGAACCCAGAGAGAACGAGGCCGAAGACGATCGGGCCGAATGCGGAGGACAGCGCAATGAGTCCGTGGCCGGCGCAGATGAGCGCCGGCCCGATCCTCATCAGCAGATGCGGCGGGACCTGAAACCGCTGGACAAGCACCAGTTGCGAAAACAGCGACGCCATGGACGCGGCCATGAGGCCGATGCCGATGAACTGCGGCGCCTCCGAATTGGAGAAATCGAGAACGTCCAGAATGTAGAAGCCGATGGTCTGTATCAGGACGGCGTTGATCAGACCGAACGCCGTGCCGAAAACCAGAAATGGCCTCAGCCGTCTGTCGGAAACACTGACCTTCACGCGCGGCGCGCGCTCGATCGGCGCCGAACGCTCGGGAAGATAACGCGCGATCAGCAGGGCCATGACCGCGGCAAGCGAGGCGACGGCGTAGAAGGGAGCGAGCGGGCTGACGGCGGAGAAGGCGCCGCCGATTCCGGGACCGATCATCGCGCCCATGCCGAAAGCGGCCGAGAAGCCGGCGACGCCGGCGGTGCGCTCGGCCGCGGTCGTCCGGTCGGCGATGTAGCCTTGCGCCGCGCCCGGAGTCGCCGAGCCGATGAGCCCGTATATGCTCCGTGCGCAAATCACGAGCGCGTAGAGCGCACCCCCGCCGAGCGCCCCCGCGAGCCCGAACTCGAAAGCGCCGGCGAAGGCGAACATGGAGATCGAAAAGCCGGCGAGCCCCAAGAGGACCATCGGCTTGCGCCCCACGCGATCGCTGCGCCGTCCCCAATAGGGGCTGAGGAACACCCACAGAATCGACGAAACGAGGAACACCAGCGCCACCTGCTGGTCGGCGAAGCCGACCGAGCGGCCGAGCGAGGGCAGGACGGCGAAGACGATGCTCTGCCCCATGCCGATACAGACGACGCCCGCCAGCAGAAGGCCGATCGCGAAGCGCCGGTCGCGACGCGGCAGAGGACTGGCGGGCTCGGCTTCGTTCTGAAGGGGCGGCAGGTCGAGCGGCATTGCGCGGTTATGGCCTTGCGCCGGCTGCGGCGGCAATGGCGGCCGTTCTCTCATTGCCCGCCCGGCGGCCGCCCCCTATATCCGGGCGCTGATCATGACCACGCCCGCTCCCCCGACCGCGCCAGGCGACAGGCGCAACGACATGCGCGCCGATATTGTGGGCCTCACGCGCGACGCGCTCGCCGCTGCCTTCGCGGACGCGCTCGCCCTTGACGCCCGCAAGGCGCGCATGCGGGCGAACCAGGCATGGCGCTGGATCTATCACTATGGCGTCACCGATTTCGCGGCGATGACCGATATCGGCAAGGAGCTGCGCGAGGCGCTGGCGGCGCGCTTCTTCATCGGCCGGCCGGAGGTCGTCGAGCGGCAGGTTTCTACTGACGGAACCCGAAAATATCTTCTGCGCTTCGGGCCGAGGGCCGAGGCCGAATGCGTCTATATTCCTGATGTCGGCCGCGCGGGGGCGCTTTGCGTCTCCTCACAGGTCGGTTGCACGCTCTCCTGCACGTTCTGCCACACCGGCACGCAGAAGCTCGTGCGCAACCTCACGGCGGCGGAAATTGTCGGGCAGGTCCTCGCCGTCAAGGACGACATCGGCGAGTGGCCTTCGGGCCGCGAGGACCGCAAGCTCTCGAACATCGTATTCATGGGCATGGGCGAGCCGCTCTACAATCTCGGCAATGTCGCCGCCGCCATCGACGTCGTGTCCGACGGCGACGGCGTCTCGATCTCGCGGCGACGCATCACAGTCTCGACGTCGGGCGTGGTTCCCGAGATTGCGCGTCTTGGCGCGGAGACCGCGGCGATGCTGGCGATCTCGCTGCACGCGACCAGTGATGCGCTGCGCGACGAGCTTGTCCCCATCAACCGCAAATATCCGATCGCCGAGCTTCTGGCCGCCTGCCGCGCCTATCCCGAACTCTCCAATGCGAAGAAGATCACCTTCGAATATGTGATGCTGGCGGGCGTGAACGATTCGGACGCGGAAGCGCGCGAACTGGTGCGCCTCCTCAAGGGCATCCCGGCCAAGATCAATCTCATTCCCTTCAATCCCTGGCCGGGCGCTCCCTATCAATGCTCGCCCTGGGAGCGCATCGAAGCCTTCGCCGAGATCCTGAACCGCGCCGGCTACGCCTCGCCCATCCGCACGCCGCGAGGACGCGACATTCTCGCCGCCTGCGGACAGCTGAAATCGGCGAGCGTCAAGGAACGCGCGAGCGAGCGGCTAAAGGCGCGCCTCGCCGCCGACGCCTGAGCCGATGCGAGCCGGGCCGATCCTCATCGACGAGAGCGAGATCGAGGAGCGCTTCATCCGCGCCTCGGG
>CAYTVQ010000018.1:0-18700 GCA_964441615.1 uncultured Caulobacterales bacterium
CGTCAAGACCGAACGCGAACTTCAGGCGCGCGCGCAGGTCGGCCTGCCGCAGCAGCAGCAGATCATGGGCCAGGCGTTCGAAATGGCCGTTCAGAACGCGCAGGGCAAGATTCTCAACGAGGCGACGCCGCTCATCAAGGCGGCGGTTGACAAGCGCGGCGGCACGCTCCTGCTCGACCGGTCGATGGTCGTCTATGCGGCGCCGGAATCCGACATCACCGCCGAAGTGATTGCGGAACTCGACAAGAAAATGAAGACGGTCGCCGTCGAGCGCATTTCGCTCGCGGAGATCACGAAGAAGCTCAAAGAGGCGGCGGCGCAGCAGCAGGCCAAAGCGCCCGCCAAGAAATAGTTTGCAGCACGGGCTGCGAGATAGGAAGCGGCCGGCGTTTCAGCGCCGGCCGTCGCTGTTTTCAGAAAGAGGCTAGACGAAAGGGGCGACAATGCCCGATCCGCGCTTCTTCCTGACCGGCGAGCCGATCGAGGCGGCGGCGGCCGCAAGCCTTGCGGGCGCGGTGCTCCGCCGCGGCGCAGGCGCGAAAGTCGCGCGCGCCGCCGGGATCACAGAGGCCAATCTCGACGGAGCCGTGGTTTTCGTCGAGGGCTCCAGGGAGATGGCCGCGCTCGGCCTGCGGGCGGCCGCCTTGTGTCTGACAACAGAGGAGCTGGCGGCGAAATACCCCGGGACCGGCGCTCTCGCGGTCATGGCGCGCCCGCGGCTCGGCTTTGCGCGGCTTGCCTCGAGGCTGCACCATCCGCGCCCGTTCGAGCGGGGCGCAGGCGTTCACCCCGACGCCAGGGTCGACAAGACAGCCGAGGTTTCAGAAGGCGCGATGGTTGCGGCCGGCGCCGAAATCGGGCCGCGCTGCCGCCTCTCTCCCGGCGCCGTCGTCGGACCGGGCGTCGTTCTCGGGCCCGGCTGCGTGGTCGGCCCGAACGCGGTGGTGATGCATGCTCTTGTCGGGGCGCGAGTCTCGTTCCTTGCTGGAGCAGTCATCGGCGAGGCCGGGTTCGGATTCGTTCCGTGTTCTGACGGTCCAGTCCGCATGCCGCAGCTTGGACGCGTCATTGTCGGCGACGACGTGGAGATTGGGGCCAATTCCTGCATCGACCGCGGCGCGCTAGGGGACACCGTCATCGGCGACGGCGTCAAGATCGACAATCTGGTGCAGATCGGCCACAACGTGACCATCGGGCCCGGGACGGTCATCGCTGCGCAGACCGGGATATCCGGGAGCGTTCATGTGGGCGCCGGGGTCATGATGGGCGGCCAGGTCGGCATGGCGGACCATATCGAGATCGGCGCGGGCGCACAGCTTGCGGCCCAGTCCGGCGTCATGCGAAACGTCCCTCCTGGCGAGAAATGGGCGGGCACGCCGGCCAAATCCGCCAAGGTCTGGTTTCGGGAAATCACGCTGCTTGCAAATCTTGCGGCGAGGAAAAAGCAGGACGGCCATGAACAGGATTGAACCCGGCAAGACCTCGCTCGACGTCAACGAGATCATGGCGGTTCTGCCCCATCGCTATCCGTTCCTGCTCATAGACCGCCTGGAGGAGATCAGGGCGGGAGAGAGCGCCGTCGCGATCAAGTGCGTCACCTTCAACGAGCAGTTCTTTCAGGGGCACTTCCCGCAGAAGCCGGTGATGCCGGGCGTCCTCATCATCGAGGCGATGGCGCAGGCCGCCGCCGCCTATACATCGTATACGGAGAACCTCGATACCGAGGGCAAGATCGTCCTCTTCATGGGCGTCGACAAGGCGCGCTTTCGAAAGCCGGTGGTCCCGGGCGACCAGATGCGGATTGTCGTGAAGACGGCGCAGCGCCGCCCGCCCGTCTGGCGCTTCGAGGGCGAGGCCTTCGTCGATGGCAAGCTCGTCGCCGACGCGGCCTTTGCCGCCATGCTGGCGCAGGCCGGCTGAGGCGATGACGATCCATCCGACAGCCATTGTCGATAGCGGCGCCGAGCTTGGGAGCGGCGTCAGGATAGGCCCCTATTGCATTGTCGGGGCGAGCGCCAAGCTCGGCGACGATGTCGAACTCGTGGCGCATGTCGTAGTCTCGGGGAACGTGACCATCGGCGCCCGGACGATCGTTCATCCCTTCGCCGTTCTTGGCGGTCCGCCCCAGCACGCCGGCTACAGGGGCGAGGCCACGAGCGCGGTCATCGGGGCGGACTGCCTCATCCGCGAGCACGCGACCGTCAACCGCGGAACGGTGCAGGGCCGGGGCGTCACGGAGGTCGGCGACAAGTGCATGCTCATGACGGCGAGCCATGTCGCTCATGACTGTCATGTCGCTCCGAACGTGACCCTCGCCAACAATGCGACGCTCGGCGGACATGTGCGCATTGAAGAGTTCGTCTTTCTCGGCGGACTTTGCGCCGTCCATCAGAACTGCCGCGTCGGGGCCTACGCCTTCATCGGCGGGTGCGCCGCGGTGCCGGCCGACGTCATCCCGTTCGGTTCGGCGATCGGGAATCACGCCAAGCTCGCGGGCCTCAACATAATCGGCATGAAGCGGCGGGGCCTGCCGCGTGACGCCATCCATGATCTGCGCGCCGCCTATCGCGGACTCTTCGAGGATGAGGAGGGTTCGTTCCAGGAACGGCTGGCGAAGGTCGAGGCGACGCTTGGCGGCCGGCCGGAAGTGAAACGCATTCTCGATTTCATCAGGTCCGACGCCTCGCGCACGCTGATGGGAGCGCGCTGATCCATGGCGCGCTGGCGCAAGCTCGGCATTGTGGCCGGCGCCGGACCGTTGCCGCACCGGATCGCCGGGGCCTGCGCCAGGCGCGGCGAGGCGGTGCATGTCGTGCGCCTCGCCGGCATGGCCGACGCGGACTTTTCGTCTTTTTCGGGAGAAACCGCCGGCCTCGCCGAAGCAGGCCGCATCATCCGTTCCCTGAAGAATGCGGAATGCGACGCCGTCGTCATGGCGGGCGTCGTCAGGCGACCGGATTTCCGCAGTCTCAAGCCTGACTGGCGCGGGGCGGCGCTGATCCCGAAACTGGTCGCCGCAGCGGCGCGCGGCGATGGCGCGATCCTGAGCGCCCTCGTCGAGACGCTTGAGAGCGAGGGTTTCATCGTGGTCGGAGCCGATGAAGCCATGCACGAACTTCTGGTCGCCCAGGGACAGCTCGGGCGTCTTGCGCCCGATCTGGGCGCCCTCGCCGACATCGCCAAGGGCGCCGCCGTCATCAGGGCGCTCGGACCCTACGACGTTGGGCAGGGGGCCGTCGTCGCATCGGGCCATGTGCTGGCGATCGAGGCGGCGGAAGGCACTGACGCCATGCTCGACCGCTGCGCGGCGCTCCGCGCGTCCGATCGGGACGGCGCGCGCAACGGCGTCCTCGTCAAGCGCCCCAAACCCCAGCAGGAGATGCGGGTCGATCTTCCGACGATCGGCGCCGAGACCATCCGGCGCGCCTGCGCCGCAGGACTTTCAGGCGTTGCGGTGGAGGCGGGAAAGGCGATCGCCATCGACGCAGACGAGGTCGCTGCAACCGCCGACGCCCTGGGATTATTCGTCTACGGATTTGCTGCCGACGAGTCGAATCCATGACTGGGGCGGCCGGGAATGTCGTCCGCCTGCCAGTGGGTCCTGTTCCAAAGATCATGATCGCGGCGGTGGAGCCGTCAGCCGACGCCATTGGCGCGGCGCTGCTCTCGGAATTGAGGGCGCTGGCCCCCGAGGGCGCCTCGTTCGTCGGCTGCGGCGGGCCGCTGCTCAAAGCGGCGGGGCTCACGAGCCTGTTTCCTGTCGATCCGCTGTCGGTCATGGGACTCGTCGATGTCCTGCGGGCCATGCCTGAGGGCCTGCGGCGGGCGGAGGAACTCGCGGCCGCCGTTGAAGCCGAAGGGATCGAAGCCGCCATTTTTGTCGATGGCTGGGCGTTCTCGCGCATTTGCGCTCAGAAGATGCGAAAGCGCTCGCCGAGGACCAGGCTTTTCAAGGTCGTCGCGCCGCAGATCTGGGCGTCGCGGCCTGGCCGCATCGGCTTCGTCAAGGCGCATTTCGACGGCGTGCTCTGCCTGCTGCCCTTCGAGCCGCCGCTCTTCGAGAAGGCCGGCGTACCGGCAGTTTTCATCGGCAATCCGAACTTTCAGGCGGCGTGGCGCGCGCGCGGCGACGGCGAAGACTTCCGCCGCCGCCATCAACTCGGAGACAGCACGCTGCTGGCGGTGCTTCCCGGCAGCCGCCGCGGCGAGATCGACAAGCATCTGAAGCCCTTCGAAGGCGCTGTCCGGCTGCTCGCGGCGCGATTGCCGAACCTTCGTATCGTGACGGTCCTGCCGGAGCCGGTCGAGCGCCTTGCGCGCGCGCGCATGAAGGACTGGCCGGGCGCACCGATCTTCGCGACGAATGCGGAGAAGGCGGACGCCTTCGCCGCCGCCGACGCCGCCCTCGCCAAGTCCGGCACGGTGACGACGGAGCTGGCGATCAACGGGACGCCGATGGTCGTCGCCTACCGCGTTGATCCTGTTACGGCGCTGTGGGCGCGCATGGTCGTGAAGACGAAGTTCGCGACCATCCTGAACATTGTCGCCGGTCGCAAGGCGGTGCCTGAGCACATTCAGGAAAAATGCCGCCCCGAACGCCTGGCCGCCGATCTCCTCGCCCTTCTTACTGATCGGGAAATGCGCCTGGAGCAGACCGAGCTGTTTCCACCGCTGCTGAAGAGACTTGGCGTCGACGCGGAACCGGCTGAACGTCTCGGCGCGCGCGCTCTCGCAAGGTGGCTCGGATGGGCGGCGGCGAAGGAAATTTCATGACTGGCAATGTCATTCATATCACGCCCTTCATGCATGCGCCCGATCTTGAGGCCGCGCTCGGATTTTTCGATCTTCTCGGCTTCACATGCCTCTATCGCGAGGCGAACTACGCTTATGTCGATCGCGAGGGGGCGGGCGTGCGCATTCTGGAATCGCGCGCCGAAGACGGCGCGCCGTTTCCATCGCATCGCGGCTTCGCCTATTACGTCGATGTGCGCGACGTCGATGCGATTGTCGCCGAAGTGCAGCCGCGTCTTGAGGCGGCGGGCGTCGAATTCGCGGGTCCAAAGGACCAGCATTACCGCCAGCGCGAGTTCATGATCCGGGCGCCGGACGGCGACGTCTTCGTGTTTGGGCAGGCGATCCGCGCGCCCGCGGCGGGCTGACGCAGTTCGTCAGCCTACGCACAAAAGGCCCTGTCGGCCGCACGCCGTTAACCATGGGAAGCCGCATGCCGCCGTCGCGGATTCGCGCGCCAGGGGAATTAACCATAACTTATCCCACAGCTCCGCGCCGGCCTTATCATGAGGGCGCCGTCAAAGGAGGCGGCGCTGATGTTGAGTTCAATCTGTTCATCCGCTGAGACGCCGGCGGGGGTGCGCCGGCCAGGCCCCCCGCTTGCCGCGACTGTCCCGCTTCAAAGCGCGGGAGCGGGGCCGCGATCTCCGGTCGGCCGGAACAACGCGATGAATCCAGCCGCCCGAGTTCGCCGGAGGCGCGAGGCGCATTTGGCCCAAATCGCAATGTTTTCGTCCGCAACCCCTCGGAAAAGGCCGAGCTCCGGCTCATGGCCTGGCGGATTTCGCATGCTTTTTGACCATGGCGGGAGAGGACGGAAGACCACGAAAGCCGGAAGCTCGCGCTGCCGGTTTTCGTGCAGATCCCGATCGCTCTCAGGTGCCGGCGCCGCCGCTGAGCTCCTTTTTCCGCTCGGCGACAACCTTCTCGGCGTCCTTGCCGTGAAGCTCCTCATAGTGATCGAAACGGTGCTCGAAGGTCGCCGCGCCCTGCGTGATCGAGCGCAGCTCGATGATGAGGTTCTGCAATCCGGATTCCGGCATCATCGCCGTGACGCTGTCCCATCCCGGCCAGCCTTCGCGCGCGTCGAAGCCGAGAATCTGGCCGCGTCGCGCGGAGATGACGCCGTTCACCTTGCTCGTATGCGCCGACGGGGTGTGGATGGTCGTGTGGTAGATGGGCTCGAGGAGCACCGGCTGGCAGTTGGGCAGGGCCTCGCGCATCGCCATGCGGCCGGCCATCTTGAACGACATCTCGTTGGAATCGACGTCGTGATACTGGCCGTCATAGAGCGTGACCGCGAGATCGACGACAGGGAAGCCGAGCGGCCCGTGCGCGAGGCCTTCGGAGACGCCGGCCTCGACTGCGGGGATGAACTGGCGCGGCACCGAGCCGCCATGGATCACCTCGTCGAATCTGAAGCCCTCGCCGCGGCCGAGCGGCTTGATCTTAACCTTGATGTCGGCGAATTGCCCGTGGCCGCCCGATTGCTTCTTGTGCCGCGCATGGTGGTCGGCCTGGCCCTTGATGGTCTCGCGATAGGAGGCTTTCGGGATCGAGGTTGTGATCTCGACATTATAGCGGTTCTTCAGCTTGGCCGCGGCGAGCCGAAGATGAACGTCGCCCTGGCCCTTGAGCACAAACTCGCCGGTGTCGGCGCGGCGTTCGGTCGAAAGGGAGGGATCCTCTTCGATCAGTTTCTGCAGAGCCGCAGAAAGTTTTACGTCGTCTTTTTCATTCTTGGCGCGGATGGCGAGACTGAAGAGCGCGAGCGCGCCGCCATTCGCCGCCGGTTTCCTGATCTGTCCGTCCACGATGAGGTCGCCGGTCGCAAGTTCGTCGAGACGGGGAATGCCAACGATGTCGCCCTCGTGCGCCATGTCGACCTTGCTGCGCGCATCGCCGCTGAGCGCGAGGAGACCGGAAACACGGCTGCCTGCGACCTGCACGCCGTCCTTGATGGCCCCGCGCCAGATGCGCGCGGCCGAGATCTTTCCGGCATGCGGCGCATGCACGGTGCGGATGACCGACGCGACCGTCTCGCCGCCGTTGAGGTTCATGCGCGCTGCCGCTTTCGCGACCGACGGCGTTTCGTGCCGCAAGAGCTTGAGGAGCCGCGTGACGCCATGGCCGTGGATCGCAGAGCCGAGGATCACCGGGACGATCAGGTCTTCCTGGAGTTCCTTCGCCATCACGCTGAACACGGAGTCGGTCGGTGGAACCTTGTCTTCAAGAATCTGTTCCATCAGCGCGTCATCGAAGTCGGCGAGCGTGTCGAGCAGCGCGGCGCGGGCTTCCCTTTCGCGCTCCTTCTCGCTGTCGGGCATGGCGATCAGCTCGGATTGCGCGCCTTCCTTGTATTTCCACGCGCGTTCGCTCACCAGGTCGACGGCGCCGACAATCCTGCCGCCTTCGCGGATAGGGACCTGGCGCAGCACCAGCGGCCGCTCCGAATGCGCCTGCATCTCCTGAAGCAGGTCGCGGATCCGCGCTTCGGTCTCGTCGAGACGGTTGACGAAGATCACATGGGGGATGTCGTGGTCGTCAAGAAATTTGAGATAGGGCGCAAGGCCGGCGGCGCGTTCCCGGTTCGGATCGGCCAGAACGACGACGACGTCAGCGGCCTTCATGGCGTCGGCGCTGAACTGAAAGAGCTCGATCGAGCCGGGGCAATCGATGAACGCCCAGGGCTCGCCAAGATATTCGGCGCGAGCGAAATTCGGTTCGGTGGTGGTGGCGAAATCCTTCGATTCCGGCGCTGTGTCGAATTGCGGCGCGGCGCCGCCCGCTCTTTTTATCATGGCGGCAAGAAGTGTCGTCTTGCCGGTCCCTTGCGGACCGACGAGGACGGCGCATCTGGTCGCGCGAGCGTTCTCCTTCATGGCGTTTCTCCCGTGGTAAGGGAGGCGCCGTCGGACCGCGCCGCGCAATCGGAGAAAGCGGAACGGAGACGAACGCGCTTCCCTGTGACAGGAAGCATCTCACACCTGAAAGGAGGGCATTTCAACCCTGGCTGGCGGCAGTCGACGCGCGCGCTCCGATGCGTCTTTTCCTGTTCTTTACCTTGCGCCGCTAATGCTGATGAAAGCCAAGTCGCCGGCCTGTCCGGGACGTCGCCGGGCTATTGGGGAAGCCTTTCGCCGTCCGCCTTGACGGCCGGTAGGCCCCCCTCTAAAGGCTTGGCTCCCGCCGGGACCCCCGTTTCGGCAGGACGTTGCGCGGGTGTAGCTCAGTCGGTTAGAGCGCCGGCCTGTCACGCCGGAGGTCGCGGGTTCGAGCCCCGTCACTCGCGCCAGATTTCTCCACAAATCCAGAGACTTGCGACGCTCTCGGGCGCGGCGTATCCGCTTGGGAGAGAGGTTCGGCCGGAGGCTCCAGCCGGTCGAGGCGCCATTCTGCGAGCCGGCGCGTCTCGGCATGTCGGACTTCGAGCGGACGCTTCCATGGGAGACTTCTTCGAAGCCGACCATTTTGGAGCCAGGCCTCTGGCGCCTGATCAGGACGTTCTCTGGATCGATGGCGGCGGCGGGCCGATGGCGCCTGGAGGTTCTCCGGCAGGCGTATACGTCCGTATGCAAATGGAGCGCTGTAGAAGCGCGCCGGCAAGGCTGCCTGCACTCGTGTTTCGTGCGGCGGCGGCGGCGGACAGCAAGCTATCCGGCGCGCGTGCCAGACTCGGGGACGCGCTCTATAATGAGCGGGTGAATTACGCTGCGCCTCGGAATCGGAGACGCCTCGCGGTCGAGGCCGCGCGCGTGCGCCCTCTGCTCGACATGGCGGTCAATGCCGGCGTCGATCTCGGTCCGCTGCTGCGGGCGGCGGGTCTCCCGGAAGGACTTGCCGCGGGTTCCGGCGGCGAGCCTGTCGCTCTCGCCAGCTATTTCCGGCTCCAGCAGGCGGTTTCCCGTGCGCTTGGAGACGAGACTTTCCAGATGTCCGAGCGCCAGCTCCTGCCGGGCACGACCGACTTCGTGCTTTCGCGCCTCGCCGGATCGGCCTCGCTCGACGAAGCGATGCGCAGCCTCGCCACCTATTACAATCTCCTGCATGGCGGGGAGTATAATCGCGTCGTAAAGCGCGGCGGTCTCATTTCGTTCCGGACCGACGACCGCAGCTTTCCTTTCACGATCGACGATCGCGACTATCTCTGCTTCGCCATGGAGTGCGTGCAGATCTATCTCCATTCCATGCTGGCGATCATCTCCGAGGAGACAGCCGACGCCGCGCTCCGCCGCGTATCCGTGGTTCGTCCGCGCGGCGGCGCCGAGCAGCCGCAGCTCAATTTCTGGCGCGCGCCCATCCAGTATGGCTGCGAAACCTATGCCCTCGACTACGACGCTGAAATCATGGCGCGCAAGGTTGAGATGCCGGCGCCCGAGCTGCTGACCGCAGGCCGCGTCTATGAGGAGGCGATCTCGCTGATCGAGCGCCGCGAGCGCGCGGCGCCCCGCCCGGTTAGCGTCGCCGCGCGGCTGCGCGAGCTGTTCGCCCGGGGCGTCATCGATCAGCCGCGCGCCGCGATCCTTCTCGGCATGTCCGTCGCCACGTTGCGCCGGCGCCTGGCCGAGGAGGGGTCCAGTTTCCGGGACCTGCGCCGGGACGCGCTCAACGAGACCGCCAAGGATATGCTCGCCGCCCGCCGGCCCATTGCGGATGTCGCCGAGAGGCTGGGCTTTTCGGATTTCCGCAGCTTCACCCGCGCGTTCAGCGACTGGAACGGACTGACTCCAAAGGCTTTTCAGACCCAGCGGCGCCGGGACAGGTCTGAGCGAAATTAACCACTACCGGTGATCGCTCCCGTCATGGCTGGCGGGCCCAGGGCCGCCTAGATTTCATTCTGATACAGGGAGGGCTTCATGCGGAAAACAGCTCTGAGCAAGCGTATCGCCGCCGGTCTCGGCGTTTCGATCATCGCCTTGAGCGCTGCGGCGACAACGCCGGTCTATGCGCAAGATGACGGCGAAAGCGCTCGTGACGAAATCATCGTGTCTGCGCGTCGGCGCGAGGAGTCGTTGCAGGACGTGCCGGTCGCCGTCTCGGCGTTCTCGGGCGACGAGCTCGAAGCGCTTGGCGCCGGCGATCTTGTCGACATTCAGGACTACACGCCAAACATGACGCTGGAGGCGACGCGCGCGACCAATAACACGCTCGCGGCGTTCATTCGCGGCGTTGGCCAGCAGGATCCGGTGGCCGGCTTTGAAGCCGGCGTCGGCATCTATATCGACGACATCTACCTCAATCGTCCGCAGTCAGCGCTTCTCGACATCTATGATGTCGAGCGCATCGAAGTGCTGCGCGGTCCGCAGGGCACGCTCTACGGCCGCAACACCATTGGCGGCGCCGTGAAATATGTCACCCGCCGCCTCTCGGACGACCCGAGCGCCATGCTGAAGCTGACTGGCGGCAATTACGGCCAGTTCGACGCCATCGGCTCCTTTTCACTGCCGCTGCTCGACGACTCGGGGATCGGCGATCTGAAGATTGGGGGCGGCGTCGCTTACCTGACGCGCAACGGCTATGGCGACTATCTCAACATTCCGGGCCTTGAAAACTACAACAAGGATGTCCTGGCGTTCCGCGCCTCGATCGAGTGGGATCCTTCTGACTCGTTCTCCGTTCGTTTTGCGGGCGACTGGACGGACGATGACTCCGACCCGAAAGCCGGCCATCGCCTGCTTCCCTATGACTTCCCGGCAGGCGGCGTGGTGGAGTTTCCGGTGCTCGCGGACGAATTCGACACGCGCGCCACGCTCAATACGCCCAAGCAGGACAGCCGCGACCGCGGTGCATCCAATGTGGTGGAATGGCGGGCGGCCGAAGGCCTGACCTTCAAGAACATCCTGGCGTATCGCGAAAACTATCTGCGCGGCCCGATCGACTTTGACTCGCTGCCGATCATCGATCTCGACGTGCCGGGCGCCTACGAGAACCATCAGTTCAGCGAGGAGTTCCAGGCTCTTTACGACAAGGGACGGCTCCACGGCATCCTTGGCTTCTATTATCTGTCAGCCAACGCACTGACTGAGTTCGACGTCCTGCTCGGCGGGGGCGGGACCAACGTGTTCACCTCGGCCGATGTCGATACGCGGACCTGGTCGGTATTCGGCGATCTGACCTTCGATCTTACCGACCAGATCTCGGTTTCCGCCGGAGGGCGCTACACGGAGGATGAGCGTTCGATCTTCCTGCGCCGATTCATCTATCTGAACGGCCCGCCGCTGGTCTATCCGAACATCCTGTCGCCGACACTCGGCGGCCCGCTGCGTCCGCCCTTCCTCGTGCAGACGAATCTGAACGCCGCCGCCGATTTCAACGATTTCAGCCCGCGCGCCTCGATCTCGTGGAAGGCCAATGACGACCACACCTTCTACATTTCCTATGCGCAGGGCTTCAAAGGCGGCTCATTCGACCCGCGCTGCGTCGCGTCCACGGCGCCGAATATCGACGGTGATGCTGTGCCGGGCGCCCTCGACCCGGATGATCAGCGCGCCTTCTGCCTGTTCCAGCCTGAAGACATCAACACCTATGAAGTCGGCTGGAAGGCGTCCCTCGGCGGGCGGTTCACGTCGAATGCGGCCTTCTTCTACAGCGGCTACAAGAACGTCCAGATCCCGGGTTCGATCGGCGTCGACACCAATGGCGACGGCGTCGCGGACACCTTCGCCGGCGTCACCACCAACGCCGCCGAAGCAACGCTGTGGGGCGTCGAATGGGAAGGCAATCTCGGCATTGCCGAGGATTTCATGACGCCAGGCGACGGACTCAACTTCGCTTTCTCGTTCGGCTACATCAACGCGGAATTCGACAAATATCTCGGCCGCGGCACGCCGCCGCCGGACGTGACTGATCTCGCCGTGTTCCAGAACACGCCGGAAGTGACCGCCTACGGACAGCTTTCCTATAATCGTCCGCTGGACATTTTCGGGGCGGATGGCGGCCTCAATCTTTATACGTCGTTCTCCTATCGAAGCCTGACGCATCAGTTCAACTTCAGGACGCCGCTCGATCAGCCTGGCTATGCGTTGCTGAACGCGGGCTTCTCGTGGACGACGAATGACGGACGCCTCATGCTCGGCGTCCATGGCTCGAACCTCACGGACAAGCGTTATGTGACGGCGGGCTATGATTTCGTGACATCGCTGCCCGCCTTCGCCAACACGCCGCTCGGCGCCTCCGGCGTGCAGACAGTGTTCTTCGGAGATCCGCGCCGCTTCTTCGGCACGGTGCAGGTTCGGTTCTAGACCGCGTTCTGGTCTGGCCTGAAGGCGGCGGGACACTTTCCTCCCTGTCCCGCCGCCTTGTCGGCCCCGGAGTCCCGACATGAAAAAGCTTCTGCTAGGGGTGCTGGCGCTGCTGGTCATTGGCGCGGCGGGCGTCGGCGTCCTTTACTGGAAGGCGACGCAAGGTCTCGATCCGGCGGCGCTCGAAGCGGAATACATGACGGCCGCCGACCGCTTCGTCGATGTCGACGGGCTTCGCGTCCGGATACGCGAGGAGGGTTCGGCCGATGCGCCGCCCATCATCCTCCTTCATGGGTTTGTGGTCAGCCTCGAGAGTTTCGACGGCTGGTCGCGCCAACTCTCGGCCGACTACCGTGTGATCCGTTTCGATCTGGCCGGTCATGGGCTTACCGGTCCCGATTCGAAGAAGCGCTACGCCCCGACCGAACGCGCCGAGTTTATCGGCGCGGTCATGGACGCTCTCGGGGTGGAACGCGCCGTCATCGGCGGCAATTCACTCGGCGGACTCGCCGCATGGCGCTTCGCGGCTGCCCATCCCGAGCGTGTCGCCAGCCTTGTGCTCGTCTCCCCAGGCGGCTTCCCGAATCAATATGTGTCAGACGAGCCTGTTGCGCCGCCGCCGGCCATGGTCGCGTTTCTGAGGACGGCGGCGCCCGCGGCGGTGCGCACAGCGCTCCAGGGCGTCTATTTCGACGACGCAAAGATCACGCAGGCGCGTGTCGACCTCATGTCAGACATGATGCGCCGGCGCGGCAATGGCGAGGCTTTCATCGACTCGATCAACGAATTCTCGCTGCCGGATCCGACTGAGGATCTGGCGCGCATCGCCGTCCCGACCCTGATCCTCTGGGGTGAGGAAGATCTCGTCATTCCGGTCGCCCAGGCCGCGATGATGGAGAAGGCCATTCCGGGCGCGACCCTCATCCGCTATGCCGGCGTCGGCCATGTGCCGCAGGAGGAGGAGCCGGCGATGACGGCGGCGGATGTGAAGGCGTTTCTGGCGACCCTGGACGCCGGCTCATGACGACCCCCGCCTTCGAAGCGAAGGCGACCGATGCTCAAGGAACTACGGCGCAGTATCGCGCCTTCGTCCTGTTCATTCTGGTGCTGGTTTACACCTTCAACTTCATCGATCGTCAGATCGTCGGCATCCTCGCCGTGCCCATCAAGGCCGAACTCGGTCTTACCGACACTCAGCTGAGTCTGATGGGCGGGCTCGCTTTCGCGCTGTTCTACACTTTTCTCGGAATTCCGATCGCCTGGCTGGCAGACCGCAAGAGCCGTGTGTGGATCATGACCGTCGCGCTGTCGGTGTGGAGCGCCATGACGGCCCTGTGCGGCCTTGCGCAGAACTTCATGCAGCTGTTCGTGGCGCGCCTCGGCGTCGGCGTCGGCGAGGCGGGCGGCGTCGCGCCGGCTTATTCGCTCATCGCGGACTATTTCCCGCCCAGTCAGCGGGCGCGCGCGATGTCCGTTTACTCATTCGGAATTCCGATCGGTTCTGCGCTGGGCATCCTTCTCGGCGGGGTGCTGACGAGCTTTCTCGATTGGCGTTCGGCCTTCATCATCGTCGGCGTCGGCGGCCTGCTGCTTGCGCCCGTTCTGCGTCTCACGGTGCGCGAGCCAAGGCGCGGCGGCCTCGACCGCGCAACCGCAAAGGTCGATCCCGCGCCCGTCATGGACGTCGTGCGCGCGCTTCTGTCGAAACCGAGCTTCTGGGGCCTGTCATTAGGGGCCGCCAGCTCTTCGATGATGGGTTACGGCCTCATCTTCTGGCTGCCGTCCTTCTTCGTGCGCAGCTATGGGGCGGAGCTGCCGCAGTTCTTCGCCTGGCTGCCGGCCTTCATGCTGCCGGAGACGCCCAAGCCCGTGCTCTATGCGGCCTATTTCTATGCAGGGCTGCTGCTCATCGGCGGCACGGCGGGCGTCTGGCTCGGCGGCGCGCTTGCCGACAAATATGGTCCGGACAAGCGTTCCGCCTATGCGCTGGTTCCCGCCTTTGCATTCCTGGCGACGATCCCGTTCTACCTTGCCGGCGTTCTGACGAAATCGCTCGTGGTCGCGTTTTTCGTGCTCCTCGTCCCGACAGCGCTGAGCCTCGTCTGGCTGGGGCCGGTGATCACCGCCTTCCAGCATCTCGTGCAGCCCAATATGCGGGCGACGGCGTCGGCGATCTTCCTGTTCATCAACAATCTGATCGGCATCGGCCTCGGAAATCTGGTCATCGGCGCCCTGTCTGACGAACTCAAGGCGCGCTTCGCCGAAGAATCGCTGCGTTATGCGATCCTTTCGGGCACGGTTTTCTATGTGATCGCCGCGACGCTCTTCATCGTGACGGCGCCGCGCCTGACAAGGGATTGGGAGGCCTGATCGCCGGCGAGGGCCTGGGGTCTTTCTTCGGGTTTGCTTCCATTTTAACCTCGGCGCATGAACGACGCCGCCGCGCTTGCCCGTCTGATTTCGGCGTCACGCCGCATGGTCATCTTTACCGGCGCGGGAATTTCGACGGAAAGCGGCATCCCGGACTTTCGCAGTCCAGGCGGCGTCTGGAGCCGCATGCGGCCGATCTATTTCCAGGAGTTCGTCGGCTCCCGACTCATGCGGCGCGAGGCCTGGCGGCGGACCTTCAATGGAATCGCGGGCTGGACGGGCGCCAGCCCGAATGCAGGGCACGCGGCGGTCGCGCGTCTTGTGACATCGGGATCGGCGTCGGCCGTGATTACCCAGAATGTCGACAATCTGCATCAGGACGCCGGCGCGCCCGCCGACCGCGTCATCGAGCTGCACGGCAACGCCTCCTATGCAAAATGCCTGGCCTGCGCGCAGCGCTTCGAGCTTGAAGCCCTGCGGCCGCGCTTCGAGCGCGATGAGGACATTCGTTGCGGCTGCGGCGGCCTCATCAAGACCGCCGTCATCTCTTTCGGTCAGGCCATGCCCGAGGCGGAGATGGCGCGGGCGACCGAGGAGGCGCGGGCCTGCGATCTTTTTCTCGTGCTCGGCTCGTCGCTTGTCGTCTATCCGGCCGCAGGCCTGCCGCTGCTGGCGAAGGAGAGCGGGGCGAGGCTCGCCATCGTCAATCGCGAAACGACCGAACAGGACGGACTCGCCGATCTCGTCCTCAACCGGGACATCGGTCCGCTGATGACGGAAGCGCTGAGGCTCCTGAGCGGCTAGGTCACCACAGGCGCACGCAGTCCGCCAATGCGCCGGCGGGGCAGGGGGGCGCATTGGCGGCGCGCCGGATGAGCACGTCGCTGCGGGCGAGGACCGAGAGCAGCGACGAATCCTGGTTGTCGAAAGGCGTTGCGATCGGCGCGCCGTCCTCGGCCATCCTGAGCGCGGCGCGCAGATAGGTTTCCCGCGGGCCATTGGAGGCGAGGGCGGTTCCCGCGCGCGCCCGCAGATGATTCTCTGCCGTCGGCGCGCCAACAAGCGCGCGGATGGCGGGCTTCAGAAACAGGCGTGCGGTGACGAAGGCGGAAGCCGGATTGCCGGGAAGTCCGAGCACGAATGAGCCTCCAAGCCGGCCGAACCATGCGGGCTTGCCGGGCTTGACCGAAACCTTCTCGAAGATCGCCGAGAATCCTTGCGCCCTGAAGGCTGCGCGCATGAGATCGCGGTCGCCGACCGAGGCCCCGCCGATCGGGATGATGAGGTCAAAGCTCCGGGCCTTTTCGATGAGCGCCGCGACCTGATCCATATCGTCCCGGGCGATGCCCAGAAACTCAGCGGACCCGCCCCAGCCTTCAATCATGGGCGAAAGCCCGAACGGGATCGAGGAGACGATGTCGTCCGGTCCGAGATCGTGACCTGGAAGCGCAAGCTCGTCGCCATTGGCGATGAGCGCGACACGCGGCCGCCGTCTGACCGCAAGCTCGGCGACATTTCCCGCCGCGACCAGGGCCGCGAGCGCGCCTGATACTTCGGCTCCTGCGTCTGCGAGCATGTCGCCCCGCCGGAAGTCGAGGCCGGCGTGACGGATGTTCCGCGCTTGCTTCTGCGCGCTGCGAATGACGACCGTCTCGCCGTCGCGGTCGGCTTCTTCCTGAATGAGCACGTGATCGGCTCCCGGCGGAAGCGGCGCCCCGGTGAAGATACGGACGGCCGTTCCGTCAGCGACAGCGCCGCTGAACCGCATGCCAGCGGCTGATTCGCCGATCACTTTCAGCCGCGCGCCGGCCGCGCAGTCTGCAAGACGCACCGCATACCCGTCCATCGCCGAAGCGTCGAACGGAGGCTGGGAGATCGCTGCGATGACAGGCGCGGCGAGAACGCGCCCGGCCGTCTGATCGAGCGGAAGGTTCTCCGCCGGCAGGGGGCAGACGGCGCCGGCGATTGCGGCGCGCGCGTCATCGACGCTCATCATGCCTCGCATGATCACGGATCCGAGCGTTGATAATCGCCGGACGCGCCGCCGGACTTGGCGTCGAGCCTGATGCTCTCGATGGTCATCGACCTGTCGATGGATTTCAGCATGTCATAAAGCGTCAATGCCGCCGTGGCCGCCGCCGTCAGCGCCTCCATCTCGACGCCCGTCTGGCCGGTCGTCCTTACAGTCGCGCTGAATCTCACCAGTCCGTTCGCGGGATCGGGCGATCCTTCGACCGTAACGCTGGCCAGCGGCAAAGGGTGGCTGAGCGGGATGAGTTCCGCCGTCCGTTTCGCGCCCATGACGCCAGCGAGCTCGGCGACAGACAGCGGATCGCCCTTTTTCGTCCGGCGACTGACGACCGCATCGATCGCCAGCCGGTTCATGCGCAGGATTGCGCTCGCGGCCGCCATGCGCGCGCTCGCCGGCTTGGCTGACACATCGACCATGCGCGGGCGGCCCTCGGCGTCGAAATGACTGAGTTCGCGGCTCATTCAGCGCTCCATCAGGCGCGGCATCAGTTCGACAAAATTGCAGGGCCGGTAGCGGCTGTCGAGCTGATAGCGGAGAATGCCGTCCCATGCGTCCTTCACGGCCCCGGGCGAGCCGGGCAAGAGCACGAGAAGCGTTCCGCGGGCGAGGCCGGCGCAGGCGCGCGACTGGAGGGTCGAGAGGCCGACTGTCTCGAAGCTTACCCTGTGAAAGATTGCAGAAAATCCGTCCACTTCCTTTTCGAAGAGCGGCCGCAAGGCCTCGACCGTGACATCGCGGCCGGTGAGCCCGGTGCCGCCGGTCGACACGATCACATCGACCGATGGATCCTCGATCCATGAGGAGACCTGCGCGCGAATGAGGCCGACATCGTCGCGCACCAGCGCACGGGCGGCGACAATATGTCCGTCGGCCTCGATGCGCTGCTGGAGCGTGTCGCCGGACTTGTCTGTCTCGCGGGTGCGCGTATCGGAGACCGTCAGCACGGCGATGCGGACGGGGCGAAAAGGCAGACTATCGTCTATTCCAGGCATTGGGTCTCCGCAGCTGACCAGCGCGTCTTGTCCCTGTAGTCCTGCGCCCTCGGCTCGATCCACCGCCAGGCGCGCCCATCGAATTCGCGCTTCCAGAAGGGCGCCCCGGACTTCAGATAGTCCATGAGAAAGTCGACCGTCTCGAAGGCGTCCCGGCGATGGGCCGCCGCCGCCGCAACGAGGACGATCGCCTCGCCCGGCGCCATTTCTCCTACGCGATGGATGACGCGCGCGCCATCAATGACCCACCGTTTTGCGGCTTCCCCGCACAATCGCGCTATCTGTCGCTCCGTATACCCTGGATAATGTTCAAGCGCGAGGCGGGTCGCATGTCCGGCTTCGGCGCGCACCTGACCCACGAAAAGGACGATCCCTCCCGCACGATCAAACTGGCGGCGGAAGGACGCAGACTCTTTTTCGGGATCAAAGGGTTCCGCCGTGATGGTGACGCTGGCCGCCGCCACGGTCATCCTCCGCTGACCGGCGGAAGGAATGCGATTTCGCGCGCGCCCGTAATCTTCGCCGCGCGCGGCACGACAGCGTCGTCGGCTACGATCTTGACGGCCGGCGCTTCAAGCGCGGCGCGCAGCCGATCGTCTCCGGCGCCGAGAAGGCCGATGAGGTCCGCGCCCGTCATGACGCCGGGGGGGAGATCGATCTGGCGTTCGCCGAGGCCGGCAGCCTCTCGCAGTCTCCCAAAGAAGAGGATACGCACCATCTAACCTCCAGTGACCGACATGGTCCGCGCGAGGGACGGAGCGCTGCAGCGATAGAGACCCTCAAAATCGTGGCCCCTGGGCTTGCGGCCGATCGCCTCGTCGATCGCGGCGTCAATCGTCTCTTCGCCGGCGCCGCTGCGCAGGAGCTCGCGGAAATCAGCGGCGTCGTTCTGGCCAAGACACATGTAGAGCCTGCCGGTGCAGGTGAGACGGACACGATTGCAGCCTTCGCAAAAGTTGTTCGTCAGCGGCGCGATGAATCCAAGCCGGCCGCCGGTCTCCTCGACGCGCACATAGCGTGAGGGTCCGCCCGTGCGATAGGCAATCGGCGTCAGGGTCCAGCGGCGCGCCAGACTGGATCGCACGTCGGACAGCGGCAGGTACTGGCCCGTGCGGTCTTCGTCGATTTCGCCCATGGGCATGACTTCGATCAGCGACAGATCGAAACCACGCGCATGGGCCCATTCGATGATGCCCGGGATCTCATGCTCGTTTGTCCCTTTAAGCGCCACGGTGTTGATCTTTACCGCAAGGCCGGATGCCCGGGCCGCGGCA
>CAYTVQ010000019.1:0-18575 GCA_964441615.1 uncultured Caulobacterales bacterium
CTTTGGATAGATCGGCGCTCGCATCGATGATCGTGGGCGACTTGCCGCCGAGTTCGAGCGTCACCGGCGTGAGGTTCCGCGCGGCGGCCAGCGCGACCTTGCGGCCGATCGCGGTCGATCCGGTGAAGAGGAGATGGTCGAAGGGAACCTCGGCGAAAGCCTCACCGGTCTCGACCCCGCCGATGACGACGCCGACCACGTCCTCCGAAAATTCGGCGGCGAGGATTTCCTTCAGCAGCGCCGCCGTCTTCGGCGTCAGTTCGCTCGGCTTCAGCATGACGCGGTTGCCGGCGGCGAGCGCGGCGGCGAGCGGCGAGAGGGCGAGCTGCACCGGATAGTTCCAGGGCGCGATGACGCCGACGACGCCGAGCGGCTGCGGCTCGAGCCGGCTTTTTGCGGGCAGCATGTGAAGGGGCGTCGCCACGGCTTTCGGCCGCATCCAGCGCGCGAGATGACGCTTCATGCCCTTGGCGGCGGCGACCGAGATGACGGTTTCGGCAAGCAGGGTTTCGACGCGCGGCCTGCAGCCGAAATCCTCGTCAACGGTCTTCACGATGCGCGCTTCGTTCTTCTCGACGGCGCGGATCAGCGCGTCGAGCCTGGCCTTGCGCGTTTCGAGCGACGGGTAGGGCTCCTTCGCGAAGGCCGCCCTCTGCAGCCTGAACAGGCGCTCGATTTCGAGTTCGCCGTGCGATTTCTCGCGCGAGGAGGTGCGGGCGGTATCTGGCATGTCCGGAATCTCCGTCGGGATCGAGCCGGATTGTCCGGCAATGCGCCGGGTGTGTCGAGAGGAACGGGCAGGGCCGCCGCAACGCCTGAACTGGGGAATTATTGACAGTCTGGGGCCGCGCTCCTAAGACGCGCGCTCTGGTTCGGGGCTGTAGCTCAGCTGGGAGAGCGCCGCGTTCGCAATGCGGAGGCCAGGAGTTCGATCCTCCTCAGCTCCACCAGCCGCCCCGAAAAAAAGGGGCCGTCCCGATGCTCGCCATCCTTGCCGCCATCGCAGCCGCCGCCGCGTCGCCTTCCGGCTGGCATTGCCGCAACCAGGTCGAGATCTGGTGCGACGGCGAGAAGGGCTGCCGCGCCGCGCCGGCCGGGCAGTCGACCCCGCTCGACATCTGGGCCGACCGGACGAGCTATTCGGTCTGCGCCTATACCGGCTGCTGGCAGGGCAAGGCGCGCGTCCGGCGAATCGGCGAGCGGCATCTCTGGGCGGACAGGAATGCGCCCTTCTCGACCGCGCCCGACAGGGCCGAGATGCGCACCGACGTAACGCTGCTCATATTCGAATCGGACGGCGTCGGCTTTGTGCGCGCCGGCGGCCTGGCGACGCCGCTTCTGTGCGAGCGCGCCGACCGCCCCTTCTGACGCCGCGTTGCGCGAAGGCGCGGCGCGCCCTACAGCGAGTGCGAACGGAAGGACCGAACGCATGGCCCTCATCGCCTTCATCTTCAACCAGCTGATCGGCCTCTACATTTTTGTAGTGTTCGCGACCGTCATCCTGAGCTGGCTGATCGGGTTCAATGTCGTGAACCGGCGCAACCAGTTCGTCGAGATGGTCTGGCGCTTCTGCACGGCGGCGACCGAGCCGCTGCTGCGGCCGATCCGCCGCATGCTGCCCAATCTCGGGGGCTTCGACATTTCGCCGATCATCCTGCTGGTCGCTGTGAACGCGTTGCAGTTCGGCGTGAACCGCTATGTGTTCGCGCCGCTGATGTCGGTCGTGCCCTGAGGTGTGTGCGGCGTTTCGCGCTGCGCCGGACGGCGGCGCCCTCTATGTCCGTGCGACGCCCGGCGCGCGAAAGAGCGAGATCGGCGGATTGTGGCGCGGACCTTCCGGCGAGGAGCGGCTTGCCGTGCGCGTCGCCGCGCCGCCCGACGCCGGTCGGGCCAATGACGCGCTGATCGAACTGCTCGCGGGCGCGCTCGGGATCGCGAAATCGCGCCTGAAGCTCGCTGCCGGCGCGAGCCAGCGCCTGAAAACCGTGGCGATCGCCGGCGACTCCGCCGATATCGCGCGCCGGGTCGAGGACCTGCTCGCAAGTGCGGGGAGCAAAGCGCCATGACGGCTGCAATCATCGACGGCAAGACCATTGCGGGCGATCTGCGCGCGCGCGTCGCCGCAGCGGTCTTGGAGCTGAAGAGCAAGGGCGTCGCGCCAGGCCTTGCCGTCGTCCTCGTCGGCGACGATCCCGCCTCCGATGTCTATGTGCGCAACAAGGGCAAGGCGGCCGAGGCCGCCGGCATCCGCTCGATCGAGCATCGCCTGCCCGCGGCGACGCCGGAGGCGGACGTCATTGCGCTGGTCAGGCGCCTCAACGCCGATGCGGGCGTCGATGGCGTTCTCGTGCAGATGCCGCTTCCCGCCCACATCTCTGCGGCGCGCGTCATCAACCAGATCGCGCCGGAGAAGGATGTCGACGGCCTCACCGAGGTGAATGCAGGGCGCCTGCTCCTTGGCGAGAAGGGACTTGTTCCGTGCACGCCGCAAGGTTCGGTCATTCTTGTCAGATCGGCCCTGCCGAGGCTTGAAGGCCGGCATGCCGTCGTGGTCGGGCGTTCCATTCTGGTCGGCAAGCCCCTGGCGCTTCTCCTTCTTGCCGAGAACTGCACGGTCACGGTGGCGCATTCGAAGACCAGGGACCTCGCCGAGGTCTGCCGGAGCGCCGACATTCTCTGCGCCGCGGTCGGGAGACCGCTCCTCGTTAAGGGAGAATGGGTGAGGGAGGGCGCCGTCGTCATCGATGTCGGCATCAACCGCGTGAGCGCAGGCGGCGCCGCGCGTCTTGTCGGCGATGTCGATTTCGACGCAGCGTCCAGCCGCGCCGCGGCGATCACGCCGGTTCCGGGCGGCGTCGGCCCGATGACCATCGCCTGCCTCCTGCGCAATACTGTGCTTGCGGCCGCGCGGCGGCGGGGCCTCGCCGATCCGGCGCTGTGAAGGGCCGTTCCCGCCGCGCCGCCGAGCTTGAATGCGGGGCGCGCCGACCCCATTTCCCGAGCATGACCATATCGAAACTGAAGTCGGCCCTGCTGGCGACCGCTGTTCTTGGCGTCTCGGCGACGGCCGCCCCTGTTTTCGCAAGCGACCCGGCTCCAATGGAAATCGTTCAGTCTGCGCATGCGCCGCCCGCGCAAGCCGCAGACGAGGTCGCGCCCTCCGCCGCGAAGAAAGCGGGCCTCATCGCCGCCGGCGCCGCGGTGCTGGCCGCCCTTGGCGGGCTCATCGGCTGGAAGCGCCTGCGGCGCGCCGCGCTGGCCGCCGGTCCAGTTCTCGCCGAGGCGGCGCGGTCGGCCGCGAAGGCCCCGGCCGCCGTCGTCCGCGCCGCGGGCGCTGCGATGGCGCGACCCTTCCGCTTCGCCGCCTTCCTTGTCTCGTTCGCAGCTTTCGCGCTGTTCGGCGTCTGGCTCTATGACGTCGAATGGCTGGGCGGCCTCGCTGCGGGCGCGGCCGGCGTCGCGGCCATGTGGATGGGCTCGGCGCGCCTTCACCGGTTCGCCCGCGCCCGCGCCCGCCGCCGTCCGCACTGAACCACGGCCCAGCCGCGCCTTTGGCGGCCGGAAATGGTAAACAAGTTTTAACAAGCAAAATCAGATTTTTATGACCGAATATTCAGGTCATCGCCAAACTTCTGCCCCAATGCTCCGCCATAGTTCGGCCTGTCGATGCCCCTCGACCTCTTTAGTCCCTCCAAGCACCCCATCCTGAGCGCCGCGTCCGGTAGAAACACCGGACGCGGCCACGGGCTGTTTCGTTATGGGACGGCGCCGCGCTTGCAGCGCTGTTGCGCGCGGCTGCGCCGCCGTCATGGCGACGCCGCACATGACCCCTCCGGCCCCGCTTCTCGCGGGGCTTTTTTTGATTCCTGGCCGTTTCAAGAATTGCGCATGCGCGCCGCATCACGATAGGGGCTCCTGATGCCGAGCGTCCGCATCGCCCCGTCCATTCTCTCCGCAGATTTCGCCCGTCTCGGAGAGGAGATCGCGGATGTGACGGCGGCGGGCGCCGACTTCATCCATGTCGATGTGATGGACGGGCATTTCGTGCCCAATCTGACGCTCGGTCCCGTCGTGCTGAAGGCGGTCCGCGCGGCGAGCCGGCTCCCCTTCGACGTTCATCTCATGATCGCGCCGGTCGATCCCTACATCGACGACTTCGTTGCGGCGGGCGCGGACATTCTGACCGTGCACCCGGAAGCCGGTCCCCATCTCCACCGCACGCTCCAGCGCATCAGGAGCGCCGGCGCCAGATGCGGCGTCGCGCTCAACCCGGCGACGCCGGCGGCCGCCGCGATCGAGGTCATGGGCGAGATCGATCTCATCCTTGTCATGAGCGTCAATCCGGGCTTTGGCGGCCAGAGCTTCATCGCCTCGCAGCTCGCCAAGATTGAAACGCTGCGCCGCGCCATCGACGCGTCCGGCCGCGCGGTCATGCTCGAGGTCGATGGCGGCATCAATCCGGACACGGCGCCGCGCGTCGTGAAGGCCGGCGCCGACGTTCTCGTCGCCGGCTCGGCGGTTTTCCGCGGCGGCAAATCAGCTTACGCCGCCAACATCGCCGCGTTGAGGGGGGGACGGTAAGGACATGGGGGCCGCGAGGAAGGGCGCCGCGCAGGGCGTGTTCGGCGAAGTGGCGACGCGGGTTCAGCGGGCCTGGGGCGAGAGCCCTTTCTATCAGCTCCAGCTCAACGGCCCCGCGCCCGACCGCGTGCTCTCGACGCCGGTCGATCCGCATACGCCCGATCGGGCCCTCGGCGAGGCGCTTCTCGCCGGCAGGCTCGCGATCGGCCCGGCGCAGTTCGACTGCGAAGGAGACTTCGCGCGCTTCTGGGATCTTCCGGCGACCGGCGCGCCCGGAATATTCCTGCATCAGTTCGCCTTTCTGCCCGCGCTCGCGGCGCAGGGCGAGCGCGCCGCCGGACCGGCGCGCCGCCTCGTCGCCCTGTGGCTCGACCGCTTCGAGAAATGGTCGCCGGATGTCTGGGCCCCTGGGCTCGCCGCCGCGCGCCTCATCCACCTGTGCTGTCATTCGACGTTCCTGCTCAAGGGCGCTGATGCGCTCTGGCGCAGCCGCATCCTCGCCTCGATGGCGCGGCAGGCCCGGCACCTCGCCCATGTCGGCCATCGCGCCGAGACCAGTCATGAGCGGCTCGCAGCTGCGCTCGGCCTTTCTCTGGCTGCGGCCGTGCTTCCCGGCTGCGAGGATCCCGCCGAAAAGGGCATGGAGCTCCTGCGCCGCGAGCTTCGCCTGCAGGTGAGGCCGGACGGCGGCCATGTGAGCCGCAATCCATCGGCGCAGCTCGAGCTTGTGCTCCGTCTACAGATGATCGTGAAGGCGCTGGAGGCGCGCCGGATCGAGGCGCCCGCCTTTCTGCGCCACACGCTCGGGCGGGCCGCGGCGCATCTGCAGTTCTTCCGGGCCGGCGACGGCGAACTCGTCGTTTTCAACGGCGGCGCGCAGGACGACCCGAAGGCGCTCGCCGCCGCGCTCGAAGCCCTAGATCCGGCGACGGCGCCGACCGGCTTCACGCGGCACAGCGGCTATCACCGCCTCGAAAGCGGCCGCACGCTGGTCGTCGCCGACGCCGGCGGGCCGCCCGGTCCGCGCTTCTTCGAGAGCGCCGCCTCCTTTCACCTCTCGTCGGGCCGGTGCCGCATTGTCGGCAATTGCGGGGCGGGCGCGCATCTCGGATCCGACTGGGCGAAGGCGCTGAAGCAGGCCGCCGCCCATTCCTCGCTGTCAGGGGACAGCGCGGCGGCTGCGGCCGTCGTCGCCATGCAGTTCGGCGCCGCCGAGCACCGGCGCGCCGAAGACGCCCGAGGCCAGCTCGTGGAAATCGAGCGCCGCTTTGGTCCGACCGACGACGCGCCGCGTCATGTGCGCCGCTTCTATCTCGAATCCGGCGGCGAGCAGCTGAGAGGCGAGGACGCCCTCATCATGCCGACGCCGGCGCTCGCCGGTTCCTTTCGCCTGCGCTTTCATGTGCATCCGGGCGTCCGGGCTTCTCTGTCACGAGATGGAAAATCTGTAATCCTGGCGCTCGCCAATCGCGAGGGCTGGAGATTCCGCACGAATTTCAGGGGCCTGCGTCTCGAGAAGAGCGTTTATTGCGGTCATGGCGGGACGCCTCAGGCAGCCGAACAGATCGTGCTCGGTCCCTTCGGCTTGGAAGCGCCCACCGCCGGGGATATTGTCGTTCGCTGGGCGTTTCAGAAACTGGAAAGCGCCGTGTAGCGCATCGACGTAAGGGCGGACGACGCCGCCGCCAGAGTGGTAAAGGGGTGTATTGCGTGAGCCTGTTCGATCGCATCCCGGCTTTGCTGAAGCGCAAACGGGCTTCGAAAGCCGTCGGCAATGGCGACATTGACCTTGAATCGATGCTGGCGCGGCCGGCGCGGCGGATCGATCAGCGCGCCGCGCGCAAGCTGATCGCCGGCAAGCGCGTGCTGATCACCGGCGCCGGCGGAACCATCGGCTCGGAGCTTGCGCGCCAGGCCGCCGCCTTCGAGCCGGAGCATCTCGCGCTGATCGATAATTCCGAATTCAATCTCTACCTCATCGATCTCGAAATGCGCGAGGCGGGCCGCGGCGCCATCCTGTCGAGCGCGCTCGTCGATGTCTGTCGCCGCGAGCACCTCGACCGCGCCTTCGCGCGGGTGCGGCCCGACATCGTCCTCCACGCGGCGGCTTTCAAGCATGTGCCGATCGTCGAGGAGAACCGCTGCGCGGGCGCGCTCACCAATGTCCTTGGGGCCAAGAACGTCTTCGATGCGGCGACCGAGGCCGGAGCCGAATCGGTGGTCTTTATCTCGACAGACAAGGCGGTCAATCCGACCAGCTTCATGGGCGCGACGAAGCGCATCGCCGAGCTTTACGCGCAGGCCCTCGACGTCGCGCAGAATGACACGCGCTTCGTGACCGTCCGTTTCGGAAACGTCCTCGGCTCGACCGGCTCGGTCGTGCCCCTGTTCTCGCGCCAGATCGCGAAAGGCGGGCCGGTGACGGTCACGCATCCCGACATCTCCCGCTTCTTCATGACCACGCGCGAGGCGGTGCAGCTCGTGCTTCAGGCCGCAAGCCTCGATTCCGGCGAGGAGAGCGTCGTCACCCATGACGGCCGCATCTTCGTCCTCGACATGGGCGAACCGGTGAAGATTCTCGATCTCGCCCGGCGCATGATCGAGGCGCATGGCCTCAAACCCGGCGTCGATATCGAGATCAGGTTCTCCGGCCTGCGTCCCGGCGAGAAGCTGTTTGAGGAAATCTTCTTCGACACCGAGAAGCTCATAAAGACCGGCGCCGACGGCGTCCTTCTCGCCTCGCCGGCCATGATCGATCTGCCGCTGCTCAACCCGCGCCTCTACGACGTCATCGAGCACGCGCAGAGCGGCGCTGAAGCCGATCTCGACGAGGCGGTCCATCATCTCGTGCCGGAGTTCCAGCCGGCGGCCGCCGCCAACGAGCAGGCGCGCCGCCGTCCCGTCTCGCGATAGGGCCTTTCCGGCCGCCGGGATTGCGCCCTATCGCGGCCTGAAGTTCGGGCGTCGCTTTTCGAGAAACGCCTTGCGTCCCTCGGTCATGTCCTCGCCGGTAAAGGCTTCGGCGAGAAGCGCGGCGGCGCGGGCGTCGCCATCTGCCGCTCCCTCCGCGAGCAGGGCGAACATCTTCTTTGTGGCGGCGGCGGAATAGGGCGAAGTCTCCTCAAGGCGGCGCGCCAGCTGCCGGACTGCGCCGTCAAGCTCTTCATCGGCACACAGACGATCGACAAGGCCCATGCGGACGGCTTCCTCGGGGTCGATGATCCGTCCGGTGAAGAGCAGGTCCCTGGCGTTCGCGGCGCCGGCGGCCGCAACGAGGCGGCGGGTGTCGGGGAGCGAATAGACGAGGCCGAGCTTTCCGGGCGTGACGGCGAAGCGCGCTGACGGGGCCGCGTAACGGAAGTCGCAGGCGAGCGCGATCGAGCAGCCGCCGCCGACACAGGCGCCCCGGATCGCGGCGAGCGTCGGCTTCGGAAGGGCTTCGAGGGCTGATAGCGCCTCCAGCATCGCATCGGCGAAACCGACGGCGGATTCGCGCGAGGCATAGATGCGGTCGAATTCGGAAATGTCCGCGCCCGCAGCGAAGTTGCCGCCTTCGCCGGCGACGACGATCAGCCGCGCCTCCCGGTCGCGCGCCGCTGCGGCGACGGCGTCCTTGAGGAGCGCCCACATCGCGCTCGAAATGGCGTTCAGCTTCTTCGGCCGATTGAGCCGGATCTCGCCGATCGGCGCGGCGCTGCGGTAAATGAGGGGAGCCTCGGTCATGGCCCGTCCTATCCCGCCCTTGCGTCAAAAAAAGCGCCCCTCGGCGAGGGGCGCTTTGGTTCCTGACGAGGCCCGCTCAGCCCCGGTCGCGCACGCGGACGTCGATGCGGCGATTCATGGCCCGGCCTTCCTCGGTCGCGTTGTCGGCGATCGGGAATTGCGGGCCGTAGCCTTCGGCCGAAAGGCGCGCGGGATCGACGCCGAGCGCGGCGAGGGCCGCGACCACCGCTTTTGCGCGCGCTTCGGACAGGGCCTTGTTGGCCGCCTCTGAGCCGGTATTGTCCGTATACCCGCCGATCTTGAGCTGAATTCCGGGGAAGGCCTTCAGGATCGCGGCGATGTTGGCGATCTGCTCCTGCGACATCGACATGTCGAGATCGGCTGAACCCGACCTGAAAGTCAGGCGGTCGAAGGTGAACCAGCATTCCGCGTCGGTGCAGGGCGCCTTGCCGGACTCGATGAAGGCGATGAGTTTCGCCTCGACGCCGTCGCTCGCGCCCTTCAGCTCAAAGCCGCCGAGATCGCGCGAGAACTCCGTCGCGACCGGTTCGATCGAGGCGATGATCGGCGCCTCCGCCGGCGCCGCTTCGGCGGTCGGCGCGGCCTCGTTTACGGCGACGACGGTCTCCGTCGGCGCGGCCGCTTCAACCTTGTTTGCATCGCCGCGGGTCAGAAGCCAGGCGATGACGCCAAGGCCGAGCGCGGCCGGAACCGCCCACAGCCAGGCCGGCGCGCCCGTCTTCGCCGCCGCGACGCCTGAAGCGGCGGTCGCCGCCGCTGCGCCGGCGCTCGCTGTCGCCGTTGCTGCGGCAGGCGGCATGTCGGCGAGCTTTCCGAGGCCGAACATCTCGGCGATTCCGGCCGGCGCGGCCGCGCGAATGGCGTCGCTCTCGGAGGCAAGAAGCTTCTTGAGGCCGTCCGCATCGAGATTGTCGGCGGCGATCCTCTTGCCGAGAACGCCCATGACGACGGGTCCCGCCAGTCCCAGCAGCGACGAGGCTGAGCCGGGTTTCAGATTGCCGAACTGCGAGACGGCGTTGAGAAGGCTCGCCGTCCTGTCTCCGAAAATGGCGCCGACAAACTTGCCGGCGATGTCCCTGGGATCGTTCTGCGCCAGATTGCCGCCGCCGATAAGACCGCTGACATTGTTGAGGAAGCCGGCGATCTTCGGGTCGGCGAGCGCGCTGAAGAGGCTCGCCAGCGCATTCGCGTCATTCGTCCTGCCGAGCATGCCGGCGAGGATGGAGGCGGCGATCGCCTTGATGGTTTTCGTGACGGCTGCATCGCTCTCGCCGAGATGCGAGGCGGCGGCGTTGGCCGCTGACGGCGTGATGTGAGCGAGTACGGTGTCGATGAGCGAGGTCATGATGGATCCGGTTCCTGAGTGTGAAGGCGAAGCAACGACATACGCAACGGCGTCGTTCGTGCGGGCCTCACCCGCAACGGGTCGGCGTCTAGGTCAAAGCATCAGACATGTCCATGCGCTTGCGAGGGGAACCTTCGCCTGCTCTCATTCTGAAACCTAAAAAATCGCTCATGTTGACGCCGTGCGCTGTCGGCGCGCCGTCAGGATCGTCGGTGTAAGGAGGAGCAGCCGGAGCTCTAGGCCGCCGCGTTGCGCCGGATGGCCGCGGCGTGATCCGGATGAATCCCGAGCCCGTCCGCGAGGCGCCCAAGAAACGCCGTCTCGACGTCCTGATCGCCGGCGGTCACCGCCGCCGCGGCATAAAGCTCCGCCGCATGGTTGGGCGAGCGCGCGCCCTTCCTGATGAGCGCGATGCGCTCCTTTTCCGGCATGTCGCTGAGGAGTGTGCGACGGTCTTCATCGGAAGCGCCGGCGCGGATCAGCGCCGCGTCGATGGCGATGCGCTCGCGCTTGTCGAGCTCGCCGTCGGCATAGGCGGCGCCGAGCATCGCCTGAACGAGCGCCATCGCGAATTCCGGATCCTTGTCGGCTTCGATGAGAAAGCCGGTCTCTTCAAGGTCCCTGGCTTGCGGCTCGCCCGCCTCGCCGCGCCCCTGCCGGTCCCGCCAGGCCTTGTAGGCGAGGGCGCCGAGGCCGGCGACGATCCCGGTCCTGGCGACATTGCCGACGAATTTCCGCCCGCCCTTGCTGCCGAGCATGCCGAGCAGGAGGAGTCCGCCGGCGCCGGCCGCGATCGTCCGCGCCTTGGGATCGGTCTCGAGGCGTTCGCGCACTTTCGCCGCCGCGCCCTTGGCGTCATCGATGCGCGCCTGGATATTGGGGTCTTTCGTGAGGTCGGAGGCCTGGCGGGCGAGGTCTTCGAGAATACGGCGCGCGTCGATCATGGATGTCTCCCGGTTGGCGAGCGGGACATGGGGACGCGGCGACGGGAATCAAGCGCAGGCGGTGACGAGACCGCCTTCGCTATTGCGCACGCCGCTCTAGGCGCCGCCGTCCATCGACTTGATGAAGGTGTCGGCCTCGGCGATGGCGGCGTTCATTTCCGCGATCAGAGTCTCGACGCGCTGTTCGATCTTCGTCTTTTCGAGTTCGAGCGAGGAGATGGCGCGGGCGTTCAGATTGTGTTTCAGGAACAGGACCTGATCCTGATAGAGTTCGAGAACCGGATCCATCTTGCCCGCCGCCCGGTTCATGGCGGCGAGGAGCTTTTCATAGTCGGCGCGGGTGCGGGCGAGCTGCTCGGCGCTGCGACGGCGCAGGTCCGCGCTCTCATACTGGTCAAGCTCGCTGTTCCATTCGCGGAAGAGGCGCTGGCCGACATCGTCCACCGCCTTGATCCGGGCGCGGACTTCTCCCGCCTGCCGCTTGGCGCCTTCATAGGAGGCGTTCATCCTGTCGTACTGCTTTTCGAGCTGGCCGCCTTCAATGGCGACCAGACTGCGGAACTCGTCGAGCGCGGAGGCGAAGACCTGCTGCGTCTCGGCCTGCTCCTTGCGCGCCTCCTTCACGCGATCGACAAGGATTTCGCGCTTGGCGAAGCCGAAATTCTCCATCGTCGCATAGTAGGTGGAAGCGCAGCCGCTGATGGAAAGCGCGGCGGCGGCGGCGAGCACGAGCGAGCGAATCATCGAAAACCCCTTCAGTCGCCGCGCACGATACGAAATCCGCGTGGCGCCGTCACGATCCCGACCCGCCTGCCGCTCAGGCGCCGAAATTGAGCTTGAGCCCCGGCCGCGGCCAGCGCAGCCTGGCCACCCGTCCGGTTCCCGACAATGTCACATAGGCGTCGCGCCTGTCGCTTCCGCCGAAGCAGATATTGGTCGGGAAGAGATCGGGCAGGGCGAGATGCTCGCTCGACCCGTCGGGCGCGATCGAGGTGATCCCGCCATTGAGGAGCGTCGCGACGCAGACGCGCCCGTCCGCTTCGACGGCGAGAGAGTCGAGAAGCTGCAGGCCCGGCAGCGTGGTCACGATCCGTCCGGGGATCGGCAGAGGCGAGGGCGCAAGGACGCCCGGCGACTCGATATCGAAGGCCCAGAGCCGCGAGGTCATGGTCTCGGCGGCGTAGAGCGTCTTCCCGTCGGGCGAGAGGCCGACGCCATTGGTCGAATACATCGGGTAGGCCGCCTCGACGATCTTCGAGCCGTCCGGCTTCGCATAATAGACGCCGCCATAGTCGCGCATCCGGCCCCAGGACTTGCCGTGATCGGTGAACCAGAAGCCGCCCGTGCTGTCGAAGACGAGGTCGTTGGGACCTTTCAGAGGGTGGCCGTCGCAATGAGTGTAAAGCGTCTCCACCTTTCCGGTTGCGAGATCCACGCGGTCGATGGAGCCGCCGCGATAGTCCGGCGCGGCGTCGCCGGAAATCGTCTGTCCCATGACCTCGCGCCATTCGAAGCCGCCATTATTGCAGACATAGAGGGCGCCGTCGGGGCCGAGGGCCGCGCCGTTCGGGCCGCCCTTGATCGCGGCCACGACCTCGGGCCTCTTTCCCGGGCGGATCCGGGTCAGGCGTTCGCCCTTGATCTCGACGACGAGGAGCGAGCCGTCGGGGAGGAGCACGGGCCCTTCGGGAAATTCGAGGCCTTCGGCGATGATTTCCATGGGATTTCCGACCCTCGTTAATTGCGCTGCGGACAAATCAGGCGATAAAACGCCCGGCAGTCATATTGGCGCCTCGAGGCGCCGGATGGGAGAGGCGTCATGACGGGCGTGTGGATCTTTCTCGGCGTCATCGTGCTGGTCGCACTGGTCGCCATCGGCATCTATAACCGCATTGTCGGGCTCAATCAGCGCGCGGATCAGGCTTTCGCCGATGTCGATGTGCAGTTGAAGCAGCGCCACGACCTCATTCCCAATCTGGTCGAGACGGTCAAAGGCTATGCGAGCCATGAAAAGACGACGCTCGACGCCGTCATCTCCGCGCGCAACGCCGCCGTGAACGCGCATGGGCCGGCCGCGCAGGGCCAGGCCGAGGGCGTTCTCAACGCCGCGCTCGGCAAGCTCTTCGCCCTCGCCGAGGCCTATCCCAATCTGAAGGCGAACGAGAATTTCCTCGCATTGCAGCGCGAGCTCGCCGATGTCGAGAACAAGATCGCCGCCGCGCGCCGCTTCTTCAACAATTCGATCCAGGAATTCAACACGGCCATCCAGCAGATTCCGGGCAACTTCATCGCGCCCATGGGCAATTTCAAGAAGCGCGACTTCTTTGAAATTCCGGAAGCCGGCCGCGCCGCCGTGGAAGCGGCGCCGAATGTGAAGTTCTGACGTTGCGGACTGTGTGAAGACGCTTGGCCTTATCGGCGGCATCAGCCCGGAATCGACGGCGATCTACTATCGGTTGCTCAATGAGGCTGCGCGCGCCAGGCTGGGGCCGAGACGGTCTGCGCATCTCCTCATCTGGTCGTTCGATTTCGGCGTCATCGATGAGGCCTACGCCCGCAGCGATTTCGAGACCTATCGGCGACGCCTGGTCGAAGCGGGACTCGCGCTGAAACGCGCGGGCGCCGAGGGCCTGATGATCTGTTCGAACACGTCGCATCTGGCCGCCGACGCCGTGCGCGCGGCGGCCGGCCTGCCGCTCATCCACATTGTCGAGGCGCTCGCCGCCGAGCTTGAAAGGCGCGGGGCCCGCCGGCCGCTGCTTCTCGGCACGAAGCATGTCATGACCGCGCCCTTTTATCGCGACGCTCTCCTTGAGCGGTTCGGCATCGAGACTCTCGCGCCGGGCGATGCGGACCTTGAGGAGGTCGAGCGCATCATCTTCGAGGAGCTGGCGCTCGGGACGGTGAGGGCGCGCTCGCGCCGGGCGCTCATCGACATGATCGGGCGGGCCGCCGGCGCCGACGGCGTCATTCTCGGCTGCACCGAGCTTTCGCTGATCCTCGCTCCCGAGCACGCGAATCTCCCTCTGTTCGACACGACGCGCATCCACGCCGCCGCGGCGAGCGCGTTCCAGCTCTCCTGAGCACGCCATGGGCGCTTACGGTCTCGCCACGCATATCTGGAACAACAATCTGAAATCCGTGCTGCTGCTCGCCGGATTTCCGGTCCTGCTTCTCCTGCTGCTGTTCGGCCTCACCGCCTTTTATGTCGGCGCGGTCGAGGACCTTGCGACAGTGGGTGAGGGCCTCGCTCTCGCCGTGGCGCACATGGCGCGCATCTGGCCCTTCGCGCTTGTCGGGGCCGGCGTCTGGTTCCTGATCGCCTGGGCCTTCCACCAGAAGCTCATCGAGGCTTCGTCCGGCGCGAAGGGCGTCGCCCGCAAGGATGCGCCGGAGATTTATAACCTCCTCGAAAACCTGGCGATCGCGGGCGGCATGACCATGCCGAGACTCGCCATCATCGAGTCGCCGGCGCTGAACGCCTTTGCGAGCGGCGTCGGCGAGAAGTCCTACACCGTCACGCTGACGCGCGGGCTCATCGAAAAGCTGAACAAGGACGAACTCGAAGCGGTGATCGCCCACGAGCTGACGCATATCCGCAATCGCGACGTGAGGCTTCTCATCATCGCGGTCATTTTCGTGGGCATCTTCTCTTTTTTCGGAGAGATGCTCTTCCGGGGGACGTTCAATCGCGGGGTCCATATCGGCGGCCACACCCGCAGCCGCAAGGGCGACAGCCGCGGCGGCGGCATGCTCATCCTGATCGCGGTCGCGGCCATCGTCATCGCCTATCTCCTCGCCATCGTGGTCCGCTTCGCGCTGTCGCAGAAACGCGAATACCTGGCCGACGCCGGCTCGGTCGAGCTGACCAAGAATCCGGACGCCATGATCCGCGCGCTCCAGAAAATTTCGACCAACAGCGCCGTCGACGCGCCTGCCGATGTCAGGCAGATGATGGTCCACAACGCAACGCCCTTCGCCGGGCTTTTCGCGACGCATCCCTCGATCGAAAAGCGGATCAGGGCGCTTTCGGCCTATGCAGGCGGCCAGGCATAGATCATAACCGGCCCGCAATCCTCGCCTCATGGTTCGCTGGTGAATCGACGTGCAGCCGATTGAGCATGCCGCCCGCCGGAAAAGTCGCGCCCGCTTCGCCGCCGCTGCGGCGGCATTCATGCTCGCGGCCTGCGCTCCGGCCATTGAGCGGCCAGGCGACGAGGTCGTGATCGGCATTCCGCTCGAGCCGCCCAATCTCGATCCGACCGCCGGGGCCGCCGCGGCGATCGACGAAGTCGTCTACGCCAATGTCTTCGAAGGCCTTGTGCGCATCGGCCCCGACGGCGCCGTGAAGCCGGCGCTCGCCAGGAGCTGGAGCGTCTCGCCGGACGGCCTCGTCTACGAGTTCACGCTCAATGACGGCGTCTTGTTCCATGATGGCGCGACCTTTGACGCCGATGACGTGATCTTTTCGTTTGAGCGGGCGCGCGCGCCGGAATCAACCAATGCGCAGCGCGGCTATTTCGAGCCGATCGACACCATCGAAAAGGCGGGCGAGGATATCGTCCGAATCCGGCTGAAGCGGCCGTCCAGCGCCTTCCTGTTCAATCTCGGCCAGGGCGACGCCGTGATCGTCGCGCCCGAAAGCGCGGCGACGAACGCGACGGCGCCGGTCGGCACCGGGCCTTTTCGCCTCAGGAAATGGCGGCGCGGCGATGAGATCGAGCTTGAACGCTTCGACGGCTACTGGGGGGAGGCTCCGAAGCTGAGGCGCGTTACCTTCCAGATCCTCTCCGATCCGTCGGCCGCGTCGGCGGCGCTGCTCGCCGGCGACATCGACGCATTCCCGAATTTTCCGGCGCCCGAAGTCGTCGCCGCCTTCGAGGCCAACAGACGCTTCTCGGTCGTGAAGGGCGCGACCGAAGGCGAGACCATCCTCGCCATCAATAACGGCCGCGAGCCCTTCGACGACATTCGCGTGCGGCGCGCCCTTTGCCATGCCATTGACCGCAAGGCGCTGATCGAGACCGTCGGATTCGGCTATGGAACGCCGATCGGCTCCCACTTCGCCCCGCACAGTCCCGACTATGTCGATCTGACGGATGTCTGTCCCTACGATCCGGCGCGGGCCCGCGCGCTCCTCGCGGAAGCAGGCTTTCCGCAGGGATTCAAGGCGCAGCTCATGCTGCCGCCGCCCGGCTATGCCCGCCGCGGCGGGGAGTTCGTCGCCGCCGCGCTCGGCGAGATCGGCGTGCGCTGCGAGATCGTCAATCTCGAATGGGCGCAATGGCTGAAGCAGGTCTTCGCAGACAGGGACTATGACCTCACCATCGTTTCGCACACCGAGCCCATGGACATCGACATCTATGCGCGCGACGACTATTATTTTCAGTACAGGGATGAAGCCTTCAGGGCGCTCTATGCCCGGATCCTCGCCGCGACCGATCCCGCCGAGCGTTCGGCGCTGCTGATGGACGCGCAGCGCAAGATCGCCGACGACGCGGTCAACGTGTTTCTCTTCGCTGCGCCGAAGATCGGCGTCTGGAATGCGCGCCTCAAGGGACTCTGGCCCAATTCGCCGATCCAGGCCAATGACGTGACCGGCGTCTACTGGAGCGATCAGCGATGAGCGGCGCGTCGCCGACCGATCCCTTGTCCGGCGGCGGCGCCGCTCGCGCGATCGCCGCCTATGCCGGCGGAAGGCTCCTCTCGCTCGCGCTGACGCTCCTCGCCGCCAGCGTCGTCATCTTCGTGCTGCTGCAGATCGCGCCCGGCGATCCCGCAGCCTACATGATGGGGCTCAACGCCGATCCGAGGGCGCTCGACGCGCTGCGCGCGGAGCTCGGCCTCTCCGGCACGGCTCTGGAGCGCTACTTCCACTGGATCGGCGGCGTCATCCGGGGCGATTTCGGCGTCAGCTACACTTATCGCGCACCCGTCTCCGAACTGATCGCCGAACGGCTCGCCGTATCGGCGCCGCTCGCCATCCTCGCGCTCGGCCTCGCCGTCGGGATCGGACTGCCTCTCGGCGCCGTTGCGGCGGCGCGGCGCGGCGGGCCGCTTGACGCGCTCATCATGGCCGCAGCGCAGATCGGCCTTGCGGTTCCCAATTTCTGGTTCGCGATTCTGCTCGTCTTCGTGTTTTCGATCGTGCTCGGCTGGGCGTCGGCGGGGGGATTTCCCGGCTGGGATGCGGGGCTCGTTCCGGCGCTGCGCGCGCTTCTGCTGCCGGCTTTCGTGCTGGCGCTGCCGCAGGCGGCGATTCTCGCGCGTGTGATGCGCTCGGCGCTGATCGAGGCCGAGGGGCGCGCCTATATGCTCACGGCGCGGGCGAAGGGCCTTAGCGAAAGCGAAGCGCTGCGCCGGCACGCTTTCCGCAATGCGCTGATCCCGGCGCTGACGATCATCGGGCTGCAGTTCTCCTTTCTGGTCGCCGGCGGCGTCATCATCGAGAATGTCTTCTATCTGCCGGGGCTCGGGCGGCTCGTCTTCCAGGCGATCACGCAGCGCGATCTCATCGTGGTGCAGGGCGTGGTGCTAGTCCTTGTACTGATTGTCGTCGCGGTGAATTTTGTGGTCGATATCGCCTACGCTATCGTCGATCCGCGCCTGCGGAGGCCGGCATGAGACACGCGCCAGGCCTCGTCTTCGGCGCGGGGCTGACGCTCCTGTTCATTCTGCTGGCGCTCGTATCGGCCCTGTGGACCCCGTATGAGCCGGCGGCGTTCGATGTCCCCGCCCGCCTGCAGGCGCCCTCGGCGGCGCACTGGTTCGGGACCGATCATTTCGGGCGCGACGTCCTCTCGAATGTGATGGCCGGAGCGCGCACATCGATCGCCGTGGCCATTGTCGCGGTCGGTCTTGGCATGCTGCTTGGAGTTCCGCTCGGCCTCTTCGCCGCAGCGGCGGGCGGCGCCGTCGACGAATGGGCGATGCGCGCCTCCGACATCGTCTTCGCCTTTCCGGCGCTGATTCTCGCCATTCTGCTCACGGCGGTTCTGGGCCCCGGCGCGCTCAATGCGATCATCGCCATCGGCGTCTTCAACGCGCCCGTCTTCGCGCGCCTCGCGCGCGGCGCCGCGCTCTCCCTGTGGCGTCGGGAGTTCGTGCTCGCCGCGCGCGCCGCCGGCAAGGGCTCGGCGCGCATCTCGCTCGAGCACATCCTTCCCAATATCGGCGATCTCATCATCGTTCAGGGCACGATCCAGTTTTCGCTGGGCGTCCTCGCCGAAGCCGGGCTTTCCTATGTCGGCCTCGGCGCCGCGCCGCCGACGCCGAGCTGGGGGCGCATGCTCGCCGAAAGCCAGACGATCGCCGCCATCGCGCCGTGGACGGCGATCTTTCCCGGTCTCGCCATCGTGCTTTGCGTGCTGGGGCTCAATCTCCTCGGCGACGGTCTGCGCGACGCCTTCGATCCCAAGCTCCGGCGGCGCCGATGACGCTGCTGCAGATTGACAGTCTTGAGCTGGCGATCGGCGGGACGCGCATACTGGACAGCGTGTCGCTCTCGCTGGAACGCGGCGAGACCTTGGGCCTCGTCGGCGAAAGCGGCTCGGGCAAGTCGCTGACGGCGCTTTCGATCCTCAAGCTCCTGCCGCGCGGCGCGTCATTGCGCGGCGCTGTCGCCTTGGATGGCGAGGACCTCGCGGGCCTCCCCGAGAACGAGATGAGACAGCGGCGCGGCCGCGATATCGGCCTCGCCTTTCAGGAGCCGATGTCGGCGCTGAATCCGGTTCAGTCGATCGGCCGCCAGATCGCGGAGCCTTTTGAGATTCATCGGGGCCTCTCGCGCGCCGAAGCGCTCGCGGAAGCGGGCCGGCTCATCGATCAGGTCGGCCTCGGATCGGCCGGCGTCGGCCCCGACCGTTATCCGCACGAGCTTTCCGGCGGGCAGCGCCAGCGCGCCGTGCTGGCGATCGCCCTGGCGCTCTCGCCGAAGCTCCTCATCGCCGACGAGCCGACCA
>CAYTVQ010000020.1:0-18454 GCA_964441615.1 uncultured Caulobacterales bacterium
CCCTCCTCCCACATCGCCGCGAGTCCGGCGTCGAAATAGGCTTCTTTGAGGCCGAGCCCCTCGGCGGCGAGGAAGCCGCGCATGAGGCGGAGCGTGTTCACGGGAAAATGCGGGTTGAGGCGGAAGCGGCTGAGGGCGTGCTTTTCGACGAAGCGCCTTATCTCCAGCATGTCATAGGCGTTCTTGCCCTTGACGTCGGCGAAGGCGACCAGCGGCGCCCGGTTGTTCGTCAGCTTGAAGATGCCGCCGAGCAGGCATGGGATGACGTTGAGTCGCGCGCCGGTCCGCTCAAGGACCGGCGGCAGCGCCTTGATGGCGAGATAGGCGTTGGGGCTGCCGAAATCGAAGATGAAGTCTAGGGTCTTCGTCATCACCAGCTCTCCGTCCACGGACGAAGGTCGAGTTCGTGGGTCCAGGCCGAGCGCGGCTGTTTTGAGAGCGCGACATAGCTGGCCGCGATGTCGGCGGGTTTGAGGATTTCATCGCGCGCAAGGCGCGCCTCGTAATCGGGCGTGATCCCCTTTATGAACTCGCCCTCGATGGCGCCGTCGATGATGACATGCGCGACGTGAATCCCCTGAGGCCCGAGCTCGCGGGCCATGGACTGGGCGAGAGCGCGCAGCGCATGCTTGGCGCCGGCGAAGGCGGAAAAGCCCTCGCGGCCGCGCAGCGAGGCCGTGGCGCCGGTGAAAAGAATCGTTCCACGGCCGCGCGGCGCCATGACCCGCGCCGCCTCCCGGCCAAGAAGAAAGCCCGCGAAGGCCGCCATCTCCCAGACCTTGCGGTAGACCTGCGCCGTCGTTTCGCGGATGGGGAATCGCACATTGGCCCCGACATTGAAAACAGCGACCTCGAGCGGTCCGATCTCGTCCTCGATGCGGTCGATGAGAGCGATCGTCTCGCTTTCCTCGCGCGCATCGACGCCAAACGCGAAAGCCTCTCCCCCCGCCGCGCGAATATCCGCGGCCAGCGCTTCGAGCTGATCTAGATGTCGCGCGCGGCGGGTGATCGCGACCGCGAGCCCCTCGGCGGCGAAAGCGCGCGCGATGGCGGCGCCGAGCCCGTCCCCGGCCCCGACCACCAGACAGGCGCGCCTCATCGCTTTTTCGCGCTCGACTTGCGGGCTTTGCGCGCCTTGCGCGGGGCCGCCTTGCGTTTGGCCTCGACCACCGGCTTGAAGCCGCCCCAGAACATGCGCTTGCCGTCGAAGGGCATCTTCTTCGGATCCATCGGGGCCATGCGCTCGAAGTCGGCCATGACCTTCTTCATGATGCGGTCGCGGTCCGCGCGCGACTTGTAGACGATCCACGAGAACCAGACGGACTCGCCTTTTTTCAGCTTCACCGCCTGCGGGAAGGAGGTGAGCTTGCCCGGCTTCACATCGTCGGCGATGCATTCGACATAATGAAGCGCGCCATGCTTCAGCCAGAGCTTGGCGCCGAGCTCAGCCATCTTCTTGTAGGCGGCGATATTGCGGTCGGGGATCGGCAGAACGAAGCCATCGACATACATGGTGCAGACCTTCCCTGCTGGCGGGAAACCTAAGATAGCTGAGCCGCCCGCCCCGCAAAATGGTTCCTGCAGCGACGGTGGGGGATCGAGATTCGTCGTCTCCCTCGCCGGCAGAGAAATTCCGGTGCGGTCAGATTTTTTCTGACAGCCTGATCGCCAGCCGGCATCCGGCCCCGATCGCGGCTTTGAGAATCGGATAGGCAAAGGCCTCCCGCGCACCGGCGTCCTCCGCCGTCTTCTTGTGGGCGAGTTCGTCATCGCGGAAGGTCTCGATGGTCGCGCCGAGACCGGGGTCGAGCAGATGCAGCTCGCGGGCCTGATCGGCATAATGGCGCTCGATCACGTCCTCGACCGCTTCGGTGGCGGCCATGGCCGCCTTTTCGCCCATCAGCGCCGTGGCGGCGCCAAGGGCGAAGCCCGCAACATTCCAGAGCGGCGCAAGCAGCGTCGGGCGCACGCCGCGTTCGGAGAGAAGCGCATCGAAGGTCGTCAGATGCGCGGCCTCGCCTTCCTCCATCCGCCGCACAGCTTCGGCGGCGCCGAACTTCGCGGGCAGCGCCTCGAAGATGGCGCGCTGGCCCTGATAGATGCGCACGGCGCCGTATTCCCCGGCGTGATCGACCCGCAGCATTTCGGCGAGGCGGCCCTGCGCCGCGCCCGGACGCTCGCGAACAGGATCGAAGGGCGCGCTCATTGCGGCTTGGCCGGCGCCGGCGCCGATGCGCCCGGAGCGCCATTGCCGAGCGCGGGTCGCCGCGCGCGACGCGCCTCGCCGGCGGCGGCAAGAGCCGCCCCCAAAGTCAGCGCAAACAGTCCGGACGAGATCAGAAAATTGTAGCCGGCCATCGACACGCCAAGGAGGCGCCACTGCGCATCGGCGCAGCCGGCGCCGCGAATCTTCTTGGCGGCGAGATCGGCGGCGAGATCCTCGACCGTCGTCGGCAGCGTCGCGGACTCTGCCATCGCCGAGCAGCTTTTCGGTCCCGGCCAGAACTTCCATTCGACGCCGGCATGGTAGCCCGAAAGCCCGGCGCTGACGGCGTAAACCATGGCGGCCGCGCCGACGGTCGCGGCGGCGGCGATGCGCGCCCTGAAGATCGTCTGCGCGGCGAGGCCGACGAGCGCGACTCCGAGGGCGAGCCAGTGAACCGATCGTTGGTCGAGGCAGAGCGGGCACGGCGCATAGCCAAGCGCCTGAAAGACATGAGCGCCCGCCAGCAAAAGCGCGCTGGCGAGACCGCCGACGATCAGCGCCTTCTCAGTGAACGTGCGATTGTGGAACGCTGCGAGCATCGCTCCGACCCTAGCGACTCGCGCGCAGAGGCGCCTCTGGCCGAATGTCGCGGCGGCAAAGTGAGGCTGTCTCTAGAAAAGAGAAAGGAGCCAGTCTTTGGCCAGGGTGAGGCCCTCGACTCCAAGGAAGGCGATGACCCCAAACAGGAGCGCGGGCCACAGCACGCCGATCAGAAGACCGAGGATAACCAGAATCCCGTCGCGCGAAATCAGTCCGAGGGACGCGATGGCGATGCCGATCGAGGGCACGGTGTTGGTGCCGATCAGGGGCACGAGGATCGAGACCGAGGGAATGGCGAGCAGCGCCCCGATGAAGCGCGAGGCGCCGTGGCCGGTGACGGCCCTCAGCCGCGGATGAGAAAAGCGCTCGACGAACAGGACATATTTCTCCATGCGGTCGAGCACTTTGCGGAATTCTCCGATCGAGAACGTCCGCTTACGGATCGCTTCCGGAAACCAGGGCGCGTTGCGGCCCATGGCCATCTGGCCGGAGAGGGCGAGCATGGGCAAAGAGACGATCTGCGGCAGCACATAGACGAAGGGCGGCACGCAGGGCAGCGCCAGCAGGAAGAAGAGCAGGCCGAAACCGCGCTCATCAAGGCGATCGATGACGTCGCCGAGCGTCGCCGACGGTCCCATTGCGGCCGGATCGCGCCGCGCGCCGGCGGCGGGTTGGGGCGCCAATTGCGGCTGGGGCTGCGCTGCTCCCTCAAGATCATCGAGGATGTCGCGCAAGAGCGCGGTGACGCCCTTCATCGAAGCGCGCGGCTCATTGAGCCCGTTGTCGGCGGCGGCCGCGTCGGCCATGAAAGCTCCACTCATCGAGGCGCGCTCCCTCTAATTGATTTTCGTCCCCTAGGTGAGAGCTGAGTCGTTAATTTTGCTTTGGGGACGGCCAGTTCTTCGTCGCCGCTCCGCCTTGACCCGACGCTGCGCGGGGCTATTCTCCGCCGCTCTTTTGCGGGTGTGGCGGAACTGGCAGACGCGCCAGACTCAAAATCTGGTTCCCAAAAGGAGTGTCGGTTCGACCCCGACCACCCGCACCAGACCGCCGCCGGCGACGCTCATTCGGCGGCGAGAGGCGGCCCGGTGAATTCCGCGTCGATCGATATCTTGACCTCGTCGCCGACGCCCATGGCCGAGCCCGGGGGCGGCAGGCCGATTGTCATTCCGTGCGCGGAGCGCATCAGCGCGCCCTTCGCCGAAAAGCCGATGCGGGCGTTCGGATCATAGGTCGCCATGCCGGGATATCCGCCCCTGAAATCGACCACCAGCGCAAAAGGCGCCGTGACCCCGCGAAACTCGAGTTCGCCCAAAACGCGCGCGCTGTCGGCGTCGAGCAGCTCGACCTTCGTGGACCGGAACGTCGCCTTGGGATGATCGACGGCCCCGAGCCAGGGCGCGCTCAGCAGTTCGGCGACGAAGCCCTCGGGTGGATTGGGGATTTGAAGCGTCGTCAGATCGACTGCGCCCGTGACCGACATCGCCGCCGGGTTGGCCGGGTCGAACTGAAGTTCGGCTTCGAGGCCGGGAAAGCTGCCGACATAATCGGAGAAGCCAAGATGATCGATCCTGAACACCAGATTGGCGTGACTTTTGTCGAGCTGATAGCGGCCGGCGGGAGCGGTCGTCGCAATCGGCGCGGCTTGCGCGGCTTCAGGCTCCTTCGGCGCACGCGCGCACGCGGCGAGGACGAGCCCCAGAGAGGCGGCGGCGAGACGGGTCATCATCACAAAAGCTCCCCCATGGTTTCGGCAGCCATGCCCGATCCGCCGTCGAGAAAGCAAGCGGCGGCATTGAAAAGCCCCATCGGCGCGGCCATGTAGAGACCCCATGAAACAGAAGCTCGCGCCGCTCGCCCTGCTGTTCCTCGCTGCTTGCGGCGCGCGCCAGACGGAAGTCGGCGAGTTCAAGAACGACTGGGTCGGCAACGAGATCAAGCTCGAAGCCCTGAAGGACCCGAAGGTGGACGGCGTCACCTGTCACCTCAGCCATTTCGATCGCGGCTTCTGGGATCGCGTCGCCAAGGGCAACTGGTTCGAAGATCCCTCCAACGCCTCGATCGCCTGCCGGCAGACGGGGGAAATCCACATCGGCGATATTGATCTCGACAAGGCGGGCGAGGAGGTCTTTTCCCAGCGCCAGAGCCTCATCTTCAAGGCGCTCGCCGTGCGCCGCATCTATGACGCGGAGAACGACACGCTCATCTACGTGGCCTATTCCCGCCGTCCGGTCGAGGGCTCCGCCAAGATGGCGATCTCGTCAATATCCTTGTACGGACAGAATGTCGATCGCGCCTTCGCCCAGGCGCACTGAGGCCGTCCGCCCTGATCAAAACTCGTAGGTGAGAAACAGCCTGGTTTCGACGTCGGGCGCGGCGGAGCTGAGCCCGATGAGAACGGCGCTCGTGGTCGCCAGGCGCCTGCCGATCGGCGCCTTGAAGACCGCTCCCGCCTGGTGGTTCTGCTCGCGGAAGGGACCAAAATGGGCGGTGCTGTTGAAGCTGCTTGAAGTCTGCGCGCCGAGCCGTCCGACGGCGCCGATGCGACGGGTGATTTCGGTCCGCTCCGTCAACAATACGCCGTCGCGGGCGCGCCCGCCGACTTCTTTCAGCGCGGCAAGCATGACCCGCATCTCCCAGTCATTGCGGATCCATTTTCCAGCCGCAACCAGTCCGGTGCGTCCGGGTCCGTCATCGCCGTCGGGGATGCGCGCGACGAGAATGAGTGATCCGTCGATGCCGTCATTGGCCTCGCTTTCTGCGAATTGCCACTGAAGCTGCGCCTGCGCGCCCCGAAATTCGAGGGGGCCGTCGCCGATCTTGCCGAAAATCGCCGAGCCCTGAATGGAAAAGCGACCGGAGAGGCTCCGCTGACCGCCAAGCTGCGCGCCCAATAGCGCGGCGCGGCCATCGTCCGGCGTCAGATATCCCATTCTGAGACTCATGGAACTGTAGCCCGCCCGGACGTCGGCGTTCGGAATGCCGGTCACGTCCTGCGCCAAGGCCGATCCTGCGACCGCCAGAACGATCGCCGATCCCACCGCTATCCAGCTGCGCACAACACCCCCGGGACGCGACAGGCCCGCCCAGGGATCGTTACAACTTTTGGGCCAGATTTTGAGGCCACGGCGTCGCGCTGCCGACGGTCCTCGGCGGACGCATTTACGCTGGCGGGAGGCTTCTGTAGGGTGCCGGCGCGTTTTCGGAGTGGAGATCGACCATGCGTTCATTCGGCCCCGCCATGTGGAGGCGCCTCGGCCTTGCCGCTCTCGGCGCAGTGGTTCTCGCGGCCTGTTCGTCCGGCGGCGACAAGGGGCCCGTGGTGGCCCGCCCGGGCCAGCCATCGACGGGCGATGAGCCGGTCTTCGGACCCGGAGGCGCTGACGCCGAGCGGCGCAATCGCCGCGGCTTCATCGATCCTCTGCATATGCAGGGCGAAGAGCCGGTGCGCGTCGCGCTGCTTCTGCCTTTCACGGCGAACTCGGAGTCGGTCCAGAAAGTCGCGTCGGCCATGTTCGATGCGGCCCAGCTCGCGGCGTTCGAGGTCGGCGACCGCAAGTTCCTGCTCATTCCGAAAGACACCAAGGGCAACGCGGCGGATGCGGCGCTCGCGGCGCGCTCGGCCCTCAATGACGGCGCCGAAATCATTCTCGGGCCGCTCTTCGCCGAAGAAGTCTCTTCGGTCGCCGCAGAAGCGCGCGGCCAGAACGTGCCGATGATCGCCTTCTCGTCGGACGTCGCAAGCGGCGGCGCCGGCGTCTATCTCCTGAGCTTCCCTCCCGAACTCGAGATCGCCCGAGTCACGGACTATTCAATCCGCAAGGGAATGTCGCGCTTCGGACTTATCGCGCCTGCAAATACTTACGGCGAGCGCGTCGCGAGCTCGTTCGCCGGCGAGATTTACGCCCGCGGCGGCGTGCTCGTCCACCAGGAGCGTTATGAGCAGTCCCCGGACAAGATGCTGGCGCCGGCGAAGCGTCTCGCGCAGTACGCGCGGATCGGGGGGCCTTCCGACATGTCGTCCGGAGGCTATCAGGCGATCCTGATTCCGGAGCAGGGAACGCTCTTGCGCGCGCTCGCGCCGCTGTTTCCCTATTACAATGTCAACATCAATCAGATCAAGCTGCTCGGCGTGTCGAGCTGGCAGAACTCGCGGCTGACGCGCGAACCGGCGCTCAAAGGCGGCTGGTTCGCCGCGCCCGATCCCGGGATCACGCGCGATTTCGAGGCGCGCTTTAGCGCCGCCTTCGGCCAGAAGCCGCCGCGTCTCGCCTCCCTCGCTTACGATGCGACGCTGCTGTCGGCGCGGCTGGCGCAAAACCCGAGCCGGCGCGGCCGCTTTGCGGCCGGCGCAATCACTGATCCCAACGGTTATTTCGGGGCCGATGGGCTGTTCCGCCTGAAGCCTGACGGGTCGGTCGATCGCGGTCTCGCCGTCCTCGAGATTCAGCCCGACGGCTTCCGCGTCATCGATCCGGCGCCGCGCAGTTTCGCGCCCGGCTCCTGAGCGCGGGTCTCATCTTGTTCCCCAGAGTCCGTGCTCCAGTCTCTGCTCTCTTCCTGGCGTCTGCGGCAGGTTTTTGCGAGTCGGCGCAGGCTGAGGATGCGCGCGCGCTTCTCGACAAGGCGCTGGCCGTCGCCGAGGCCCACAAGGATGAGCGCTACGCATTCACCATCATTTATTCGGATCAGAAATCCGATGCGCCTGCTTCTGTCACCTTGAGGTTCGATCCGAGGCTTCCCGAGGGCAGCCGCTGGGCGCTTCTGAGCCCGGCCGAGTCCGCGCTCACGAAGGAGCAGCGCAAGCAGTTCAAGAATCTGCGAAAGTCAAACGACGCCGACGACAGCCTCATTTATGATCGTTTGAGGGACGCGGCGGCCAAGGCTCGGCTCGTTTCGGAAGACGCCGTCAGCGCGCAATTCGCCGGCCCGATCAACGATCCCAATGCGCCCGAAGAGGTCGTCAATTCGATGGGGATCACGCTCCAACTCGACAAACCGGGCGCCTTCGTGAAAGCGATCACCATTGCGTCGAAGGCGCCCTTCAAGCCTGCGGCCATCGCCCGCGTCGATCGCATGGAGCAGACCCAGACCTATGAGCCGCTCATCGCCGGAGGTCCGGCGATCCTGCGCGGCTCGCGCACGGTTGCGATCGGCGAGGCGATGTTCAGGAAGTTCGACCAGCAAGTGGTCATGGAGTATCGCGACTTCGAGCGCGTGGGGTCGGGTCAAACCGCCGCCGGCGCGAAGCCATAGGCCTCGCGCATCGCCGCAATCGCCTCAATCTTTGCGTCGAGCGCCGACCAGTCGTCACCTTCGGCGATGCGCGCCCATATCGCTTCGACCTCGTCGATGAGCATCGTGCAGGGCGCGCCCAGCGAGAAATAGGGATGGTCGAGGCGCTCGGGCCGCGAGGGCGCCGCCGCGAGCAGCAGCGCCTTTGTCTCGGCGAAATCGGGCGCCGCATAGAGGTCGGCGAGCGGGCTTGCGCTGCGCCGCGCCGCCGATGCCCGGCCGCAGAACCAGTCGAAGAAGAAGCGCTCGAAGGGCGCCCGCGTCGCTTCAAGCCAGCCGAACGCCGCGTCCGCCAGCGCACCGTCCTCCTTGCCGCTTCGTTCAAGCCCGAGACGGCGGAAGACCGCGTCAGCGAGCGCCTCGCGATAGAGATCGCCATAGGCCGCGAGAGCGTTGTTGAGCGCGTCAGCCGGCGCAATGAGGGTGAGGCAGCCGCCGAGTCGTGCGAGATTCCATGCGCCCGCTTCCGCCTGCCTCCCGAAGGCGTAAAGGCCCGTCTGGTCGAAATAGGCGGCGGTGAAGGCGGGATCAGCGACCGGCGCGAAACGCCAGGGACCGTAATCGAAACTCTCACCAGTCACCGTCATGTTGTCGGTGTTGAGAACGCCGTGGACGAAGCCCGCAGCCGTCCAGTCGGCGACGAGGCGGGCCGTGCGCGCGATGACGTCGGAATAGAATGCCGCCGGGTCCGCCGATCCGACGCCGAGATTTTCGGCGCAATAGGCGACAAGGCGGGCGATGGCGTCGGCGTCGTTTTCGAACGCCAGTCGCTGAAACGCGCCAAAGCGCACATGCGAATGCGACAGGCGCACGAGAACCGACGAGCGAGTGGGCGAAGGCTCGTCATTGCGCGTCAACGCCTCCCCGGTTTCGACGAGGCTGAAGGATTTCGACGTGTAGACGCCAAGCGCTTCGAGCATTTCGGTCGCCAGGATCTCGCGTACGCCTCCCTTCAAGGTCAGGCGCCCGTCGCCGAAGCGCGAATAGGGCGTCTGGCCCGACCCTTTGGTCCCAAGATCGAGTAGCCGCCCTGCATCGTCGCGCAATTGCGCGAAAAGAAAGCCGCGGCCATCGCCAATGTCGGGATTGTACGTGCGGAACTGGTGGCCGTGATAGCGCAGCGCCAGAGGCTCGGCGAGATTATCCTTGAGCGGATGAAACCCGGCGAAATGGTCGAGCCACGCCTCGTCGCTGAGTCCGCCAAGTCCGACGCGGTCCGCCCAGCGCTGGTTGCGATAGCGAAGCCGCCGCATCGGGAAGGTCGCCGCCCGGACGGCGTCATAGAAGGGCGAGGGCGGCGGGCCGCCGAGGGTCAGGATTTTCGGATCTGGCGAATACCGGAACATCGTCCGGTATTAGGGCGGCCGCAGGGACCCGTCGATCCCGTCAGCGCTCTGCGTGGACGGCGGCCTCGCCGATCAGGGCGCCGGTATCGGGGCTGCGCCCGCGCGCGGCGACGGCGACATAGCCCTCGGCGAAGGACGCTTCGAGGACGCCGAGCGCGCGCGAACCGGCATGCGCTGTTCGCTGGAAAGAAGCGCGCTCGCCAGATTGCTCGACGAAGAAACCGGAAAGCTTCCATGAGCCGCTCCGCCTGACGGCGACGGCGCGGATCTCGGCCTCCACACGCGCAAAGCTTGCCCCGCCGAGGCATTCCGCGTCGGCGCTTTCTCCCGAGCCGGCATCGAAGGCGACCCGCACAATGGCGCATTTCGAGCCGCGATAATTGGTCATGGGACCGAATTGCGAGATGCCCGACATCATCAGCTCTTCGAGCTTGTCGGCCGTCAGCATCGCCTGAAACTCCGGCGAGGCGTGGCGATAGAGCGCTTCTCCATCCCAGCCGGCGAGGATTTCGGGCAGGGCTTCATCGACAAAGAGGGTCGCTTCCTTTTTGAGCGGCCCCATGCGGTGCCAGCCAAACGCAAATAATCCGACGAGCGCGACTATAAAGAAAAGAAAAAGCGCGCCGATGACGGCCAAAAAGGTCCGCATTGCCGTTTCGCCCCTGCCCATTCCCCGGAACGGAGCCTAGGCCGGAAACGGGGATGTCGGCAAGCTGACGACACTCAGGGGAGCGGCGCCTGCTTGCTGCGGTGCATCATTACGAGGCGAAACGCGACCTGCTCGGCAATCTCGCGCTGCGGCGCGCCGGTCGCCTTGGCCGCAAACTCCGCATCGAGAACAAGCGCCAGCGCGGTCTCGAGGCGCGCCAGCGGCCAGCGACCCAATCGAGCCTCGAAGGCGCGCTCCTCGGCGAAGAACACTGGGGGGCGGAGCTTCTTCATCGCCTCCGACGGGCTGGAGCCCTCTGCGATTCGCGCCTGCGCCTCCCTGAGGCGCGCGAACTGCCTCCACAGCGCGCGCAAGAGCGAGATGGGGCTTGCGCCGGCGGCCGCCGTGCGGAAGAGCGCGCGCGCAAGTTCTCCAGCATCCCCATCGGCGGCAGCGCTCGCGGCTTCCTCCGTCGCATCGCCGGCGCCATCGACGAGAATGGCGCGAACGTCCGCCCGGGTTATCACTCTCGGGACGGAATTTCTGGCGTCGGCCGAGGAACGGGGGCCCTTGAACAGGAGGAGCTTTTCGATTTCAGCCCGCGCCACCGCGCGATCCTCGCCGAGCAGCGAAACGAGGAAATCCAGCGCCTCGCCGTCGAAGCTCAGATCCTCCTCCCGCGCCATGGCCGTCGCCAGCGCGCGCAAGGCGCCCGGTCCGTCGGCATAACAGGGGAGGGCGACGGCCGATTTCGCCTTCTCGAAGAGCATTCGCAAGCCGGAGCGCGGCGAAAGATCGCCGCCCTCAATGATCACCAGCGCATTCGGTTTGAGCCGGCCAGAGTCGAGGAGCTCGATCAACGTCGCGACGGCCGGCGTCGCCGCCTCGCCGCTGGCGCGATAGCGCACCACGCGCTCGCCGCCGGCGAAGGAGAGCGCCGCGGCTTCGTCGGCGAGCCGGCCGGGCTCGCCTTTAAGGTCGGCGTCCGAAAGTTCGATGTAGTTGAATGGATCCCGGAAGTCGGCGACCAGGCGCCGCGCAAGGCCCTCCGCCCGCTCGCGCGCAAGGCCGGCGTCGGGCCCGTAGACCAGCACAGCCCTGATCGCGGGGCCGGGACCCGCCGTCAGGAAATCCTCGATCGCCCTGCCCTTGAGGGCGGTCATTTGCGTCCGGCGAGCGCGGCGGCGGCCGCCTCGCTGTCGGGATCATCCGCCCCGGCGAATTCAAGGAGAATGTCGCGCTCGATCTTCTCCGCAAGGGCGCGCGCCGCCTTTTCGCGCGCCGACTCTTCAGCGTAGAGCGTCGAATATTGCGAGGCGACGACGTTGAACGAGGCGACCGCTTCGGCCTTGCCCTTGATCTCCTTGCCGCCATTGCGCGGCGTCAGGACATAGTCCGCAAGCAGACGGTAATTGTAGCGTGTTACCGAATCGTCGATCTGGACGGCGAGGGCCTGGGCGAGTTCGCGCACCGTCACCTCAAGCTCGTACTCGGCCTCGCTTTCGAGCGCCGCAGGCGCCGTGCGCCGCGCCAGCGCGCGCGTGACGGCCGGCCTCGCAATATCTGAGGCCTTCACCCCGGCAAGGCGCACGCTCTGGAGCGCCGGTCGCGTGGCGGATTCATTGGTCGCGTAGAGCGGCTCGAAGCCGCAGGCGGAGAGCAGGAGGGCGACCGGCAACAGTCGACAGGCGACAGGGATTCGTCGCTGCATCGCACGCCAGCCCGCCCACAGCCGATTGCTCATCGCCGACCCCTTCATGCCGCAACAATATTCACGATCCGGCCGGGGACTACGATCACTTTTTTCACGCCGCCGGCGGTGTGGCGTTTGACCTCTTCGAGCGCCAGCGCCGCCTTTTCCGCCTCGGCGGCGCCGGCGTCGGCCGGGATCTCGATCTCGCCGCGCCGCTTGCCGTTGACCTGCACGCCGAGCACGACCGTGGATTTCACCAGAAGCGCCGGGTCGGCCTTCGGCCAGGGCGCATCGACGACGAACCCCTCGCCGCCGAGATGCTCGTGGATTTCTTCCGCAAGGTGCGGCGTGAACGGGGCGATCAGACGCGCGAGGGCGTAGAGGGCTTCGGCCCGCGCCGGGTCTTCCGCGGCATCGGCGCGCTTCAGCACATTGAGGAATTCGTAGACGCGCGCGATCGCCTTATTGAAGCGGAAATGCTCGATGTCGTCGGTGACGCCGGCGATGGTCGCGTGCGTGGCGCGGCGGAGCTCCGTGCTCGCTGCAATTTCCGTCTTCTCCCTCTCCCCGGGGCGGGGTTCGCGGGGGGTGCGCTTCAGCAGGCCCTCATGCGGCTCGGCGAGGTCCCAGATACGGTTGACCAGCTTCCAGGCGCCGTTGACGCCGGCTTCCGTCCATTCGACGTCGCGCTCTGGCGGAGAGTCGGAAAGCACGAACCAGCGCGCCGCATCGACGCCGACCGAATTGGCGATGACTTCGGGCGCCACCACATTTTTCTTCGACTTCGACATCTTCTCGATCGGGCCGAGTTCGACGGGCTCGCCGGTCTTCGCATGACGCGGGACGCCGCTTTCGGCATCGACCTCCTCGGGAAACAGCCACTGGCCGGACTTGTCCCTGTAGGTTGCGTGAGTGACCATTCCTTGGGTAAAGAGGCGCCGGAACGGTTCGTCTACGGAGAGATGCCCCGTCGCCTTCATGGCCCTTGCGAACCAGCGCGCATAGAGCAGGTGCAGGATCGCATGCTCGATCCCGCCGATATACTGATCGACGGGCAGCCAGTAATCGGCTGCGGCCTTGTCCACGGGGCGGTCCGGCCGGCCGGCGGCGAATCGCGCGAAATACCAGGAGGAGTCGACGAAGGTGTCGAAGGTGTCGGTCTCGCGCTTTGCGGGCTTGCCACATTCCGGGCACGGTACATTGAGCCAGGAAGGCGTGCGGGTCAGCGGATTGCCGGGTTTCCGGAACTCCGCCGCCGGGATCTCCGGCAGTTCGACGGGGAGATCCGCCTCGCGCACCGGCACGACGCCGCACGCCTCGCAATGGATGGCGGGGATCGGACAGCCCCAGAAACGCTGGCGCGAAACGCCCCAGTCGCGCAGGCGCCATTGCGTCTCGCCCTTGCCGAGACCGAGTTTCTCGAGACGTGCAATCGCGGCCTCGATGCCCGCCTCGACATCGAGGCCGTTCAAAAACGCCGAATTGTAGAGCCGGCCTTCGCCGGTAAAGGCCCTGTCGGCGACCGAGAAGGTTTTCGGGTCTTCGCCCTCAGGCAGCACGACCGGCAGGATGGGCAGGCCCAGTTTCGACGCGAAGTCATGGTCGCGCTGGTCGTGGCCCGGGCAGCCGAAAATGGCCCCGGTCCCGTAGCCCATGAGGATGAAGTTCGCGACATAGACGGGGAGGCTCGCGCCTTCGATGAAGGGATGGCTGACACGAACCGGGAGCTCTCGGCCCTTCTTCTCCGCCTTCTCGATCGCTTCCTCCGAAACGCCGGACTGCTGGCACCCCGCGATGAAGGCTTCGAGCGCGTCGTCGGACTTCGCAAAATGCATCGCCAGCGGATGATCGGGCGCGACGGCGACAAATGAGGCGCCGAACAGCGTATCCGGTCGCGTCGTGAACACCTCGACGCCGTCAAAGCCTTGTGGCGCAGTCGTTCCGGGCGCAAAAGGAAACCGGAACCGCGCGCCCTTCGACTTGCCGATCCAGTTGCGCTGCATGGCGCGCACATTGTCCGGCCAGTCGTTCAGGCGGCCGTCGTCGATGGCCGCGAGGAGGTCTTCGGCGCGGTCGGTGATCTTCAGGACCCACTGGTTGAGTTTCCTGCGCTCGACCGTCGCGCCCGAGCGCCAGCCCTTGCCGTCGACCACCTGCTCATTGGCGAGCACGGTCATATCGACCGGGTCCCAGTTCACATAGGATTCCTGCCGGGCGACGAATCCCGCCTTCCAGAAATCGAGGAAGAGCTTCTGCTGCCAGCGGTAATACGCGACATCACAGGTCGCGAATTCGCGGCTCCAGTCGATGGAGAGCCCCATCTCCTTGAGCTGGCCCTTCATCACGGCGATGTTCTGGCAGGTCCAGTCGCGCGGATGGGCGCCGGTCTGCATGGCGGCGTTCTCGGCCGGAAGGCCAAAGGCGTCCCAGCCCATCGGGTGGAGCACGTTGAAGCCGCAGGCGCGCTTGTAGCGGGCGATGACGTCGCCCATGGCGTAGTTGCGCACATGGCCGATATGAATCCGGCCCGACGGATAGGGAAACATTTCAAGGACGTAGTATTTCGGTTTCGAGCGGTCCTCGCGCGTGCGGAAGACGTCAGCCGCCTCCCAGCGCTGGCGCCATTTGGGCTCGACTTCCTTCGGATTGTAGCGGGCCATACCGGTCGGACATTCTTCCAATCGACGGCGACGGGTTTAGCCGGCCTTGTGCGCCGCGTCATCCCTCGGGAGCGATGGGCGCCATAGCCATAAGAGCAGCAACCCGAGGATTACCGGAATCGCAACGTGGCTGGCAGGGCGTTCCGGGGGACGAGGCGGCGTCAGTTCCGCGAGATCCCGCAGACTCCGGCCTTCGCGGCGCGCCCGGCCCGGCCGAGGGCGGCCTGCACGGCTGCGGGGCGGTCGGTGGCGATCAGGTCGACGCCAGCTTCGGCGAGCTCCGTATAGAGACGGTCGTCGCCCGAGCGCTCGATACGGCGGTCATGCGATTCGGGCCATCCCAGCGTTCCGAAGATCACTTCGACATCGCGTTCGTTCAGAAGGGAGTAGAGCCGGGGATCGGGCGTCTCGATACCGGTGAAGGCGACGATGCGGTCCGCCGGTATGCCCGCGGCGACGGCGCCGTTGAGCTCGGATTGCGAGGCGACATTGAGCGAGATCATGGCCTCGGGGAGAAGCGCGTGGAGTTTGCGCGCCTGGGCCGTCGTGTAGGCGATGAGAAGAACGCGGTCCGCCGCGCCAAGGCGGCGCACTTCGCTCGCGACATCGTCGTAACGCGTCGAGCGCTTGATATCGAGAGCGAGGATTGTCCGTCCCTCCGCCCATTCCAGCGCCTCGTCGAGCCGCGTCGGGGAGAAATCGGTTACATTTCCCGCTGCGGCCTTGAGGCGCAGCTTGGCGATCTCCGCCCAGGGAAGCGCGTTGGCGGGCCCCGACCCTGTCGTCTTCTCGTCGAGGCTGTCGTCGTGAAACAGAAAAAGCACGCCGTCAGCGGATGTCGCGATGTCGGTTTCGAGGATGGCGGGCGCAATCTCGAGCGTTTTGGAAAATGTGGCGAGCGCATTTTCGGGATGGCCGGGCATCGGTCCGCCGCGATGCGCATCGACCAGCGTCGCGCCCTCCGCTTCGAGGCATTCGAAAAACGCGTTGAGATCGCCGCCGGCGTCAATGGACCATTGCGGCGCCGCCGCGCCCGGCCGCCGGTCTTTCCCGCCCGGCGCTTCGGCGCTCTTCTCAGCCGAGCAGGCGGCCAGCACGGCTAGGGATATAATCGTCAGCAGGCGCATCAGCGAGCCCTCGGCCGTCCATGATCGCGGCGGGCAGGTCATAGTCGCGCCGGGCCGCGCCGTGAAGGGTCACCCCGTCTCGCCCCAGGTCTTTCCCGTCGGCACGCCCTTCCAGGCATGGAGTCTGAGGCGCGCGGCCACGTCCGTCGGGTCGCCCTCAAGCGCTTCCGGCGGTATGGCCTTGCCGAAAGTGATGCGGAAGGGCGTTCCCTTCTTGTTAAGAAGCTCGTTGAACAGCGTGATGTCGCGCAGTTCCGGATCGAGCCGGCGGAACCAGTAGTAGAGCCAGGAATTGCGCGCCTCGATATGGACGGGCACAACGGCGCAACGGTATTTGCGCGCGAAGATCGCAATCGAGGGTTGCCATTCCTGCTCGGTGAGCACGCGCTTCTCGTCCATATAGGCGAGCCGTCCCGAGGGGAAAAGCACGACGCAGCGCTCCGCCTCGAAAGCGGCGTTGGCCGCAAGCAGCGTCTCGCGCGAGCGCTGACGCGTGCGCTTGGCGGCGACCCATTCGACCGGAATCAGCACTTCAGCGAGGCGCCCCGTGACGCGGATGGCGTCGCGGTTGGCGAAATAGATTTGGTCGGGGCGATAGGCCTTGAGCGCGTCCCACATGGCGATGCCGTCGGCGATGCCGGTCGGGTGAACGGGCGCGACGATCACCCGGCCTTCACGCGGCAGGTTCTCGATGGCGGCCACGCTGACGTCGAGCGAGAGGAGGTCGCTCATATAGGCCATGACCTCGGGGCCGGATTTCCCCTGGATGGCGTCAGCCATGCGCACCGCTTCGCGCTCGCGCAGGAGGGGGTAGAGCACCGACCGGTACAGAGGCCACAGGGGCGAGGCGACCAGTTTCGGCGCCCGCTCTTCGATCAGGACCTCGACAATGTGCTTGCTCGGCGCTGTGACGGGCGCGCCGTCCGCCAATTGCGCTTTCATGACCTCTATCGCGTGGCGACGCAGGGACGATGTCTAGTCGGGTTCGCAAATGCTATCAAACGCCGATGGATTCGATCGCTGACCTGCGGGCGCGGGCGACGGGCGGCGATGCCGCGGCCCAGTTCAGGCTCGCCGCCGCCCTCGAGCGCGCCGGCGACCTGGCCGGCGCGGATCTATGGCTGGCGCGCGCCGCCGCGGCCGGGCATGCGGGGGCCCTCTCTGCGCGCGCCATCCGGCTCCTGGAAGCGCCGCCGCCGGCGATGGATGCGGCGGCGGCCGCAGCCATGCTGCTGGAGGCCGCCCGGAGGGGCGCCGGCGAGGCGGCGCTGAGGCTCGCTGTCCTGAAGGCGCTGGGGCTCGGCGCCCCTGAAGACTGGGAGGGCGCCCTTGGGCTCGTCAAGGAGGCTGCGCAACGGGGGCATCCGGGCGCCCAGCGGCAGGTCCGGTTTCTCGCCGCGCTGAACGCCGAACCCGGCTCGCGGACGGCGGCGCGCCCGGCGCGCCCGGCGATTACGGCGATCAAGAACTCCCTCAGCGCAGATGAACGCGCCTATGTGATCGCCGCCGCCGGCCCGCTCCTCAAGCCCTCCGCCGTTGTCGATCCTGCGCTCGGGGGCGCGCGCGCCGCAAGCTTCCGCAGCTCGGCGGGGGCGGCGATCGGCCTTCTCGCCCTCGATCTTCCCCTGATCGCGATCTGGAAAAAACTGTGCCGACTCGCCGGTTTCGAGCCGGCGCATTCCGAGCTCATGGGCGTGCTGCGTTACCTCCCGGGCGAGGAATATCGTCCGCATCATGATTATCTTCCCGAGGACGCGGCGGACTACTCGGAAGTGCGGCGGGCCGGCCAGCGGGCGGCGACGCTTCTGACGCCGCTCAACAGCGGGTATGAGGGCGGCGAGACGACATTTCCAAAACTGGGCCTGTCCTTCCGGCTTCCGGCCGGAGACAGCCTTCTCTTCGAAAATGTCGATGCGTCCGGGGCCCCGATCCCCGACAGCCTCCATGCCGGCGCGCCTGTCATGACTGGGGAGAAGTGGATGCTGACGCTATGGTTCCGCGAAAAGCGCTTCTGGTTCTGGTGACGCGCTTTACGCGCTGCGCCGCGCCGCTATGGTGCGCCGCGGATCAGCGAGGCGAAAGACATGGCCGACGTAGCAGTCATCGGCGCGCAATGGGGCGATGAGGGCAAGGGCAAGATCGTCGACTGGCTCTCGGCGCGCGCCGATGTCGTGGTGCGCTTTCAGGGCGGCCACAATGCCGGCCACACCCTCGTCATTGACGGCGTCACCTACAAGCTGTCGCTGCTTCCGTCCGGAGTGGTCCGCCCGGGCAAGCTTGGCGTTATTGGCTCAGGCGTCGTCGTCGATCCGTTTCATTTCATCGATGAAATCGCGCGCATAGAAGCGCAGGGCGTCAGGGTGACGCCGGCGAGCCTCGCCCTCGCCGAGAATGCGACGCTCATCCTGCCGGTCCACCAGGAGCTCGATGCGCTGCGCGAAGGGGCGGCCGCCGGGGTCAGGATCGGCACGACCAAACGCGGCATCGGTCCCGCCTATGAGGACCGGGCGGGCCGACGTGCGCTGCGCGTCATTGACCTCGCCCTCCCGCCGGAGCAATTGCGTTCAAGGGTCGAAAACCTCCTCGCGCACCATAATGCGCTGCGCCGCGGCTTCGGGGTCGGGCCGGCGGATGCGGCGGCGCTGACGCGGCGCCTGAAAGAGATCGCGCCAAAAGTGCTGCCCTTCGCCGCCTGCGTATGGCGCCTGCTCGACGACCAGCGCCGCGCCGGCAAGCGCATTCTGTTCGAGGGCGCGCAGGGCGTGCTCCTCGATGTCGATCACGGCACCTACCCTTACGTCACCTCATCGAACACGGTGGCGGGGCAGGCGGCGACCGGTTCGGGAGTTGGACCGCGCGCCATCGGCTATGTGCTCGG